>JAKSPA010000113.1 GCA_024405235.1 Lentisphaeria bacterium | reverse complement strand
GCAGCCCTGCGTGTGGGCCGATCTCACCTACTTCGATCCATTCTGGATCGGGTTCTCCTACTGGCAGGGCTGGGATCTCTCCGATGACCGCAGGGGCACGGACGGGGATTTCCAGCGCCGTCTGAACGAGTTGCTGGCACGCAAGAAGGACGTCCAGCACTTCATCATCACCGTCCATCCGAAGATTCTGGAACGTCTGCGCACTGCGGACCACAAGGTAATGAACGCAATGGCGGCCGAACATAGCCGTCAGTTGACCTTCAACGCCGATCCGTCATTGCACATCGAAGCCTTCCACATCACCGACAAGGAAACTGGAAAGTCGTTTTAACACATAGAAGCTTGACCACATAGGCAGGAAACGAGCGCCATGCAGATTAGCGTCAGAAACCTCTTTAAATCATACGGTAAGACTCCCGCGCTGCGCGGAATCGATCTGACCGTCGAGGATGGCGAACTGTTCTTCCTGCTTGGACCGTCAGGCTGCGGCAAGACCACATTGCTTCGAACCATCGGCGGTTTCGAAATGCCGACTTCAGGCGAAATTCTTCTGGACGGCAAACCCGCTGGAAAGACGCCGCCTGCCGAGCGCGATACCGCCATGGTCTTCCAAGGCTACGCCCTCTGGCCTCACTACACCGTCCGCCAGAACGTCGAATTCGGTCTTGAGATGAAGAAGATTCCTGCGGAAGAGCGCCGCAGGCGAGTCGATGAAGTCCTCAAGGAACTCCAGATTGCAGAATATGCCGATAGAAAACCGAACCAACTCTCAGGCGGACAGCAACAGCGAGTCGCTCTCGCGCGAACGCTTGTCGTCCATCCAGGCTGCCTGCTGCTGGACGAACCACTGGCCAATCTCGACGCGAAGCTCAGAAGAGACATGCGCCTTGAAATCCGTCGTCTCTGCAAAGAGAACCACCTTACTGCCATCTACGTAACGCACGACAGAGCCGAGGCGCTCTCAATGGCCGACCGTCTGGCCATCTTCAGAGACGGACAAATCGAACAGGTCGGAGCACCTAAAGAGGTTTACAGACGCCCCAGGACGCCATTCGTCGCCAATTTCATAGGCGAGACGAATCTCGTGAAGGGCACCGTCACGGCGGTCGAAGCCAACGGAACCGCCGTGATCACGACGCCTCTCGGCGTCCTGCGCTCGTCTGCGCTTTCAGAAGGCATTGCGCTCAATGCGAATGTGACCATCTCCATGCGTCCGGAGGCATTCCGAATCATCGGCAACGGCTGCGATGCGGAAAACACAGTGACCGCCACCGTCAAGAATATTGACTATCTCGGTGAAGTCGCAGAGCATTTGGCGGAAGCCGCAGACGGCAGCACTCTCAAATTCTTCGAATTGAATCCTCTCGGAAATATCCAGCAGGGCGAATCGATAAGGCTTGCCATCTCGCCTGACGACGTCGTCTGCATGATATAGTCACAATACCACAGCATCTTTCGTGGAAAAACAGCAAGCAAAAATCTTCCGTTCGCAGGACGTTCCGAAAGAACCGGGCGTATATGTCTTCAGGAACGCCGCGGGAGAAGTGATCTATGTGGGCAAGGCAAGAAACCTCCGCAATCGCATGCGCTCGTATTTCATGCCGTCCACGGCATTGAAGGAAGAACCACGCCGCCGTGCCCTTATTCATTCAATTGCTTCTTACGAGACCTTCAAGGTCGCCACTGAATCCGAAGCGCTGCTCCTTGAAGCCCAGTTCATAAAACAATATGCACCAAGATACAATGTGCTGATGCGTGACGACAAGCGCTATCTGCTCGTTGCTGTGAATCCGCACGAAACATTTCCGAGATTCTTCTTCGAACGTGTTCGCAAGGACGAGAGCTGCCTCTATTTCGGACCATTTCCACACGCGTACGCGCTCCGCGAAACCATCCGTCTTCTGGAATCCAAATTCGGTCTGCGCTCATGCCAGTGCGCATCTCCTGGCGAAGAGGAACACAAGCACTGTCTGCAGGATGTACTCAGAGACTGCTCGGCACCTTGCATAGGAGCGATAAGCGAAGAAGAATATCGGAAACGTCTAGATGGCGCTCTATCCGTATTGAGAGGCGAAGAGAGCGCACGTGAACTGCTGAAGGAAGTCGATGCGAAAATGCGTGAAGCCGCTGAAAAACTGGATTTCGAGAGCGCGGCGAAATGGCGCGATGTCATCGGGCATTTGAAGGTCGTGCTGGAACCGACCAGACGATTCATCAATCAAACCATCGCGAGACGAACTAATCCAGAGGTCAACACGGCTGGCATGAACGCGCTGAAGGAAGCGCTGAATCTGGATGTCGAACCAAAATACATGGAATGTTTCGATATGTCCAACATCTCCGGAACTCTCGCTGTGGGTTCCATGGTTCTATTCAGAGATGGTCATCCATGCACAAGCGAATACCGCAGATACCGCATACGCAACCAGGAGGCAACGGACGATACGGCATTCATGCACGAAGTCCTGACACGACGCTACACGCGGCTGCTGAACGAACACGCTCCCCTGCCCGATCTGGTCGTGCTCGACGGCGGCGTTCCGCAAGTCAACACAGGCATTCGCGTCTGGCAGGAACTAGGCCTGACGATTCCGTTCATCGGGCTTGCAGAACGCTACGAACTAGTTGTCATTCCGCATCAGAGCGAGCCGCTTTTTCTGCCGCGCGAGAATCCAGGCCTAAGACTACTTCAGGCAATTCGCGACGAAGCGCATCGCTGGGCCAATGGATACAACAGAAAACTTCGCATCGAACGCATAAAGGAATCCGTTCTCGGAGAGATTCCAGGCGTCGGACCGCTCAGACAGGCAGAGCTTCTCAAGCAATGCGGCTCCATCAAACGCATTCTCACGATGACGCCGTCACAGATCGCCGCCAAAATTCCAGGCCTTGGAACGCAACTCGCGCAGCGGATTCTAGATGTTTTAAAACAACACGCGTCGTCGCCGCTTCCAGGCACCACGCTCTGATTTTAAAATGATCATGAATTGATTCAGGATGATGCATTACATTAGCCTTTGTTCGCTTTGCATCAGCCATTTGAATTAATTGAACGACATGCAATAAGCATCGTGCAAAAAGCTTTTCAAACATGCCACGCAAGACACCTCAAAAATATCCTGTGATCAAGCCCCAGACAACTGCGACAATACGCCTTTACGACTGCACGCTCAGAGATGGCGCCCAGGGGCCTGGAATCAATTATTCGCTGCGCGACAAACTGCGTCTCGCAATCGCCCTTGACGAATTTGGAATCGACTACATCGAGGCTGGCTGGCCGGGCGCCAACCCAAAAGACACCGCACTCTTCGAGAAACTGGCGCAGAAGCCGCTTAAGCACGCCTGTCTCGTCGCCTTTGGCGCGACACACAAGGCAGGCATCAAAGCAAAGGACGATCCAGGCCTTCAAGTTCTGGCACGCTGTTCGGCAAAGGTCATTGCCATCGTAGGCAAAAGTTCATTGCAGCATGTCACTGACATTCTAGGCATCACACCAGAAGAGAATCTGAAGATTATCAAAGATTCGATTCAGTATCTCGTCAAGGAAGGCAAACAGGTATTCTTTGACGCGGAGCATTTTTTCGATGGCTATCGCGACAATTCCACCTATGCCATGAAAGTCCTCACCACAGCCCATGACGCAGGCGCAAACAACATCATACTCTGCGACACCAACGGCGCGACACTGCCATACGACATTGCAGACACCGTCCAGGAGGTCTCGCGGAAACTGCCGCAGGACATCACGCTTGGCATACATGCGCACAACGACTCAGACTGCGCCGTCGGAAGTTCGCTGGCGGCCATCAGAACTGGCTGCGGCATAGTCCAGGGCACCATCAACGGCTTCGGCGAACGTTGCGGCAACGCCAACCTGTGCTCGATCATTCCTGCGGTCGCCATGAAGATGCCTGGCTACCGTATCAACCAATCCGTCAAGCTGCAGACACTCACACAGCTCTCCAGACTCTTCTATGAAGTCACGGTGACCCGCGAACGTCCGCAACAACCATACGTCGGAGCCTATGCCTTCGCGCATAAGGCAGGAATGCATGTGGACGCCGTCGCGAAATCGCCACGATCCTTCGAACAGATTCCGCCGGAAGCAGTCGGCAACAACCGCGAAGTGCTTCTTTCGGAACTATCTGGTACTAGAAGCATCGCCATGAAGGCCAAGCAGTTCGGCATGGAACTGGATGCAAAGAGCCCCGCCGTCAAATCGCTTCTTGCGGACCTCAAGCGGCGTGAAGCGGAAGGATATGCCTTCGAAGCCGCGGACGCATCGTTCCAGTTGCTCATCGACCAGAAGCTAAACAAAAAGAAAGCGCCCTTCGAGCTAGATGGCTTCCGCGTGATCATAGAAAAACGCGGTCCTGGCGAAAAATGCCTCTCGGCCGCAACGCTCAAAGTGCGCGTGAATGGCCGCAAATCGGAAATCAATGCCGCAGAAGGCGAGGGTCCCGTTGAAGCGCTAGATATCTGTCTTAGAAAGAGTCTTGCGACCTTCTTCCCTGAAGTGAGAAATATGAAACTGCGTGACTTCAAGGTGCGAATCATCGACGGCTCCGCAGGCACCGCCGCCAAAACGCGCGTGCTTATTGATTCCACCGACGGCAAACGCGAATGGTCCACCGTCGGCCTTTCGGAAAACATCATCGAAGCCGCCTGGCAGGCTCTTCAGGATTCAATCAACTATTTTATCCAAGGCAGTTAGCCGCCCATGGGCCGCTTAGTCGCGCGGCTTAGTCGCGCGGCTTAGTCGCGCGGCGGCTGTCAAGCCGCCGAGATTGCGCACTCTAGCCGCCCAAGGGGCGCTTAGTCGCGCGGCGGCTGTCAAGCCGCCGAGATTGCGCCCTCTAGCCGCCCATGGGGCGCTTAGTCGCGCGGCGGGCTAGATCATCTATATTCTCTGCTTCCCTCCCATGATAGTTTATTTCAATCGCTCCATTTCTTGCCAGCCATTGTGCAATTCTATTCAACACGCATGCATCAGCTCTGGTGATTTTTTTCTCTCCTGGAACATACGGCCAGGCTGCCGGCGCAAGAAGCAGCAAATTTCCAGCGGCGCATTTATCAAACAATTTGCCGCCTGGTTTATAAAGTGAAGAGAAGCCTTTATTGCAAAGTGCTATCACCTTATGTCCGGCCTCAAATGCAAGTCGTACAATTTCCTTTTCGCCGTGACTTAGACACGGAGAGATCAAAACAGCACCATGTTTCGCAGACTCAAGATATGCATCGCGCTTCTCTATATACTCAGCGGTACAAATCATTGGAGCCGCATTAACATCTATGCGACCATCTGCAGAGCGTCTATACTCAAAATATCTCCGTGAACACTGCACCTGAAAAATTGTCGGTTCCTTCAGCAGATATTCGTTTCCTATCGCCTCAAAATGTCCGATGGTCGAATCAATTGGAATCTCGAGATCGCGTAGAACTCTGAACAATTCGGGATGCGCACGCTTTTCCCAAAGCCTGCGCGGGTTATCATCCATATATTTAACTGCATTTGCCACAGACTCTTCGTCGTGTAAAATATTATCCACATAACCAGCCGCAAATAGTGGCTTTCGTCTAGATGCTCCAACAGACAAACCAGCCCACTCCCAATAGATTTTTGAAGCTCCGCCTTTAAAACCACGCAACACAGCTCCAAGCGGTCTTGACATCTGCCGCTTTACCGCCACGATGAAATGAATATGCTCTGGCATAATTCGAACACCTATTATCTCTATTTCGGGAACATACTCTGATATCCTAAATATATGCTCTTGAATCTTCATGCCGAGCGGACTTAATTCAATAGTAGCCGTTTCTGGACTATCACCCACCAACCTCCCGAGAATTGGACTTGAACGCTCTTCCAGAACAATTGTTATCAGATAGTCTGCTTTATTGCTATAATCCCAATTACGACAACGCCGCCCCATTCGATGAATTACATCGCGCATTAATGTTCCGGTATCTTCATCATAATGCCACCCAGGGGGTAAATTTAAACCTTTTTTTGCTTGATGTTCCATAGTTGGAAGTTAATGTAATTCATCTAAGCGCAACTTGGTGTTTAGAACCC
>JAKSPA010000112.1 GCA_024405235.1 Lentisphaeria bacterium | reverse complement strand
GAGGCCGCCGCCAAGAAGGCCGAGCAGGCAGCCGCTGCAGAAGCGGAAGCCGCCCGCATCGCCAAGGAACAGGCCGAAGCAGAAGCCGCGAAAGCAAAGGCAGAGGAAGAGGCCGCAAAGGCAAACATGCCTAAACCTGCCTCGTTCACAGGCATAATCGTCCCACTCGGAGCCAAAGCGACAGTCGATACCACTCACGCGATCTGCCACACGGAAAACGGCAGATACATTCCGGACGCATATCTGCGCTCCGACAGAATCGCCCTGCGCGAATGGGAAGGCATGGAAGTGACCGTCTCCGGTTTCCAGAAGACAATCGAGGGCTGGATCAGACCGCAGCTGATAGTCACTGGAGTCATTTTGAAATAGTTGCAGCAACAGCTGCTGGCTTACAAGCAAAAGAATAGATACACATCATGAAGCACACTACAATCAAAGACGTTCTGGCTTGCCGAGAGTTCGGAAGCACACTCACAGTTGCAGGATGGGTCCGCACCCGCCGCGATTCAAAGGCAGGATTCTCATTCATCGAACTCAACGACGGCTCAAGTTTCACCAACCTCCAGATCGTCGCCCCAAAAGAGCTTCAAAACTACGAAAGCGAAATTCTGAAGCTCTATCCGGGTTGCTCTCTGACCGCAACTGGCAAACTCGTCGAAAGCCCTGCCGCAGGACAGGCCGTCGAACTCCACGCGGATTCCATCACGCTTTTCGGTTTCTGCGATCCACTGAAATATCCGCTCAGCAAGGGCAGAATCTCCTTTGAACGTCTCCGCGAAGTCGCGCATCTCCGCCCGCGCACCAACACCTTCGGCTGCGTTTCGCGCATCCGCAACTGCCTTGCGATGGCTACTCACAAGTTCTTCCAGAGCCGTGGATTCTACTATTTCAACGCGCCTATCTTCACTGGAAGCGACTGCGAGGGCGCAGGAGAGATGTTCCAAGTCACCACCATGGATCTCAACAATCTGCCCAAGGACCCTGAAACCGGCAAGGTCGATTTCAAGCAGGATTTCTTCGGCAAACCTGTCAATCTGACGGTTTCGGGACAGCTCGAAGCAGAAACCCATGCCTGCGCACTCGGCAGCGTCTATACTTTCGGACCGACCTTCCGCGCTGAAAAATCCAACACGACCAGACACCTCTCCGAATTCTGGATGATCGAGCCTGAAATCGCTTTCGCTGATCTCAACGACGATGCGGACATCGCGGAAGACTACCTCCGCACCCTCTTCACCGCCGTCATCACCGAATGCCCCGATGATCTTAAATTCTGCGACGAACGCATCGAGAAAGGCCTTCTGGAAAGACTCACAAGACTTTCCACCGCCAAATTCGCACGAATCACATACGACGAAGCCATCGCCATTCTCGAAAAGAACGCAGACGCCTTCGAGTTCAAACCATACTGGGGCGCTGATCTCCAGAGCGAACATGAACGCTATCTCGCCGAAAAGGTATTCAACGGCCCCGTCATCGTCATGAACTACCCGAAGGAAATCAAGGCGTTCTATATGCGCGCCAACGACGACGGAAAGACCGTCGCAGCCATGGATGTCCTCCTGCCGGAAGTCGGCGAGATCATCGGCGGCAGCCAGCGCGAAGAGCGTCTGGAACTCATCGAAGGACGTATTCGCGAGCTCGGCATGGATTCTGAAAAGTACTGGTGGTATCTTGATCTCAGACGTTTCGGTTCGGTTCCACACTCTGGATTCGGTCTCGGTTTCGAGAGAATGGTCCGCTTCTGCACTGGCATGGCTAACATCCGCGACGTCATACCATTCCCACGCGCTCCTCGCGAAATCGAATTCTAAGCGACAGACACGCCAATATGGTCAAACAAAAGGCACTCATCGTAATCATTCCAATTGCCGTTGCCGCAGTTTTGGGATTTTTCATCTACGAAAAAGTCATCAAGCCACGGCAATCCGCTCCAAATGACATCGATGGAAATGCCGAAAACCAGCCATCCTTCTCCCCTGCCTGGGACGATTTTCCAGGAGGGGACGAAGAGGATGGATTGATATTGGAAAACAACGTCAAACCGCTTGACGACGCAAACGCACAAGCGAATGACGCAAACGTCGCCCCCCCCCGACCGATGCCGACGGACGACGAATTGAAGGAAGCGGCCGCGCTGTTTTCCGACAGCCCCTTCATCAAGCTCCTACTATCGCAGGATGCGCCTCTAACATTGCTTGTGAAGGCGATAGACATGCTGGCATGTGGTGAATCACCGACCGACCTATTCAGTTTCATCGGCGCCTTCAAACCCTTCCGCGCTTCAGTCGGAAGCGATGGATATCTAGCCGCAACTCCTGAAACCTATTCGCGTTTCACTCCCATCGTCAATTCGCTTGTATCCATTCCGCCGAAAAACGCCGCGCAATGGTATCTTGTCGCCGAACCGCGCCTGCAGGCAATTCTCGACGAATTAGGATTCACGGATGCTCCTATACGTCAAAAACTGACACAGGCTATCACCACGATTCTTCAAATTCCGGATTTCGATTTCGCCCCTGAACTGGCAGAATCCGCCAGTGGTACATATTATATATATAAGGACGACGCCTTTAATGGTCTGAACGACGCACAGAAAGCTATTGTTCGACTTGGCTGCGGCAATTGCGCCAATATCAAATCCTTCGCAAAGAATATAGCCGCAGAATTGAAGCTATTCGAATAGTATCGCCTGACGACACTGCCATTCAGTGGCCCTGGGGGAAGTAATGGGCCTTGTGGGAGCAATGGGCCTTGTGGGAGTAATGGGCCTTGTGGGAGTAATGGCCCTTGTGGGAGCAATGGGCCTTGTGGGAATGATGGGCCTTGTGGGAGCAATGGGCCTTGTGGGAATGATGGACCATGTGGGAATGATGGGCCATGTGGGAATGATGGGCCATGTGGGAGTGATGGGCCATGTGGAGATGATGCGGCTTTGAGTACTTTGAGTCATATTTTTCAAAAAAAAAGCATTTTTTTTCATTTTTTTTGCCACAAAATGTTGCACTTTGGGAAATATAGATTATTTTAGGGAAAAGTAGGGAAGAAAAGGGATAAAAAGGGCAAAATAGGAAAGACCCTGAGAAAATCCTTGTAATCCCTACCAAAAACGCGTTTTTTCCTATATAATGGCAGAGCAACAATTAAAAAAAATGCGCCTTTTCACGGGAACATATCCCGTAGGGGTGGACAGCCAACGCAGGTTGTCCATGCCTCGCGCATGGCGTCTGCCCAATGATGACGAAAATACACAATTCTACCTTGTGCCTGGTCGTGCCCGTCGCATCCAGATAGTCACAGAGGAAAAAATGCAGGACATTTTCGAGAAACTGGAAAACAGCTCTCTCGCTAACGAAGACAAAATCGCCGCGTACACAGACATTGCATCAAAGATTCAGCCAGTGACCTTGGACAGCCATGGCCGTTTCAGCCTAAGCGCCGAACTTGCAGAATTTTCTGGCATAAAGGACAAGGCGGTCTTTCTCGGTTCAATGGTTTACGGAACTCTCATGGCGGCAGACGCCTGGAAAGACAGGCAGACGCCGCTCGCCTCCAGTTTCGACCTCCTGCAGAAGATCGAAGAAACCTACAAGGCGCCTTCTCAAGGATGACAGCCGATTTTCTGCACATTCCAGTTCTCCAGAAGGAGGCTGTAACTCTGCTCACCGCAGGAAATGGCACCCGTTTTCTTGACGGCACTCTCGGCGGCGGCGGAGACTCCGAAGCAATTTTGGCAGGCGCTTCCGACAGGCAGCTTATCGGAATCGACAGAGACTGCAACGCCATAAACGCCGCCTCGCAACGCCTCGCCCCTTTCGGCACGCGATTCCATCCGTGGCACGGACGATTCAGCCAAATGGAAAACGCAGCGCGCGAATTCGGCTGGGACAAAGTAGATGGAATTCTTCTGGACATCGGCGTTTCATCGCCGCAGATAGACACTCCAGAGCGTGGTTTTTCCTTCCGCTTCGATGCACCGCTTGACATGCGGATGGATGCTGACAGCGGCGATCCAACAGCCGCTGACCTTCTTAACACGCTCTCTCAGAAGGAACTAGCAGACATCTTCTGGAACTACGGTGAGGAAAAGTTCTCGCGTCCGATAGCAAAGGCAATCGTCGCCCGACGTGAAACAAAGCCATGGCAGACGACCACCGAGCTCGCCGAACTTCTGGAACGCGTAGTCGGCCGCAGCCATCAGCATGGCCTCCCGCCGCCGACACGTGTCTTCCAGGCGCTCCGAATTGCCGTCAACCACGAGCTGGACGAACTCACCGAAGCGCTCAAAGCAGCGGAAAGGCTGCTGGCGCCTGGCGGTCGTCTTGTAGTGATCAGCTTCCACTCTCTGGAAGACCGAATTGTCAAGCACTACATGCAGCATGCGGCGCTTTCGTGCGTCTGCCCGCCTGCAATGCCCTGCACTTGCAATAAAAAGGTGACTTTCGAAATTCTTACGAAAAAACCTTCGACGGCCTCCGCTGAAGAACTGCAGGCGAATCCACGTTCCGCCTGCGCAAAACTTCGCGCGGCCCTTCGCACCGACGCTCCGTCGGAATTCTGACATCGTCTTTTCCATGACGCGGGAATCCTTCTTAGCGCCTTTCGCAGCGAAAAGAATTGAATGATTCCAGCAAAAAAAGTCAATTTCGCTTTAGTTCATACACCAACTGCTTCACGGCAAACAACTTTCCTCCATTTCTCCCTTCAGCGTCCCCTTCTTTAGACTCCGATGCGATTCTACTGCCCGACTCTCAATACAGTTCAGCACAGGAAAAGCCCTGCAGGAAACACCGTTTCCATACTTAAATTCACGGTGGTTCTTGTTATTTGCCTTGGCATGGTCAGTTTCGCTGCATGGCAACGTGCAAAACACAACCAGGGCATCAGGGAAATGCGCAAGGAACTGGCTGCATTGGACAAACAGCAGGAAGAACTCAAGATGACTCTTCAGAACCGCGCAAACCAACTTGAGCATCTCATGGAGGGGAAATACATCACCGCCTGCGCCAATGAAATTGGCCTGCGCCAACCCACGCCGAAACAGCAGTTCATCACCATCCAAAACGCAACCGCTCAAAATAAAGCGAAGAAACGCATCGTTGGATACGTAAAACGATAATTTCACATCACCCCTCTCCACTCTATCCTATTGGCAATGAACAATGATCAAAACAAATCAGAAGAAAGCGCGCATGGCAATGCGCATTTCTCGTTTTCGAGCATTGTCCAAAAATGCTGGATGGCATTTCAGCCATGGCAGAACCGCCAGAACACGCAGGGAAGAGTATTCACCTCTCGCCTGAGAAGCGGCATTCTTGTCCGATCATATATCACCGCCATCCTGATGGCGTTCTTCTTTATCGCACTCGTCAGGCACGTCAGTTCCATCCAACTGGAAAAATCCGAAATATACGAACGGCACGCAAGACAGATTTGCCAAAGAAGCTCCATCGACACTGCGCATCGCGGGCGAATCCTAGATCTTAACGGCAATCTCTTCGCCGCCGATCAGGCGACACGCGACGTTTTCGCCGAACCCAAACGCTTCGCTGATTCCATTCCGCAGGCCGCCGACATCATATCAAGACATCTCGGCCTTGACAAAGAGAAACTCCTCTCGCGACTGGAAAAATCCGTTGACTACGCCTTCGCCGTCAAGATTTCCGACGGCATTCCGCCGGAATTCATACAAGAGCACTCTCTGAGCCGCATCAAAGGCCTGAAGCTCAAGCCCGTCATGGATTCGGAAGGGCATGTTGCCGCCTTCAAAGCCTCCTTCTATCCTTCCAAATTGAATGAAGAGGAACGCAAGGAAGCCTGCGAACTCATCCTGCAGCACTTCAACATCACGAAGATGGAGCTGAACCGCGATATCAAAAAGGCTCTTGAACGCTGTCAGGAAATCGCGCTCAAGCGTGGTGTTTCCAGAGACGAAGCGGCGAAAATGCTCGTGGAACTTCGCGCCAGCGGAATACAATCCGGCGTGAGATTCACAGATTCGTGGGTGAGAGACTATCCGCGTGATTTCGAATTCGCAAACATGCTCGGTTTTACCGACAATGAAAACCATGACGTTCCCGCAATACAAAAACACATGGA
>JAKSPA010000111.1 GCA_024405235.1 Lentisphaeria bacterium | reverse complement strand
CTGCGCCCAATGCGGCTTAATTCCTACCCTCTTGGGGAACATAGCGTTCAAAAAACGTTTTTTTGTGAAAAACGTGACATTCTTGTCGCGATACGATCATGGTTGGATTCATCACGTTCCTATTGGCAAATGCAATTGTGTTATCGGGCGATGCAGAAAAACGAATGTCACGCCGTTTGCAAAAAAACTTTTTTGTTCGGACATCCGCACTTTTCTGATGATTTCTTTTAACAAAAATGCTTTATTGACTTGACTTTATTGAAATAAGGCATATAGTTTGTGTGAATGCTTAATCAAGGAACCTAAATCATGGAATCAACAACATTTACACGAGAACAAGAAAATCGAGTTTGGGAATTTTTTAAACCGGATCTGAATTTGGTCGGAAGATTGATGGACGAGGCATCTGTGTCGCGTCCGATTGGTCTTGTACTGGCGGCCAGAGGCGTGACTCCAGAAAGCGTGCAGAGTTTTCTGCATCCCGACATGGAGAATCTCGGCGATCCCTATTCGCTGCCAGGAACCAAAGCCGCCGCGAAGCGCCTTTGGGAGGCGATTCAGAAGAATCAGCGCATCATGATCCATGGCGATTATGATACCGACGGCATTACCGCAACAGCGCTTCTGGCGTGGGTGTTGCGTGAAAACGGCGCACAGGTGACATGCTATCTGCCGCATCGCATCGACGATGGCTATGGCCTGACGGCGGATTCGATCAACAAGAATGCAAAGGGACGCTGCGATCTTTTGGTTACAGTTGATTGTGGCATAACCAGTTATGATGCAGTTGACGCCGCGCGTGCAATAAATCTCGACTTAATCATCACAGACCACCACACGCCTGGTCCAACGCCGCTCCATGATGGTTTGTCTGGCGTCGGTTCCATCGGTCTTGGACTTCCCGCGAACACGGGATCAGAGGACTGGATGGTCGTCGTTGATCCAAAACTGCCTGGCGCTCCGAAAGTTACAGAAGACCTTGCTGGTGTCGGCGTGGCTTACAAAGTCGCTTCAGCATTCCTTAAGTACGGTATCGAGAATGCTATCGGCGGCGACGAAACCGAATTGCACGCCGTGCTGGATCTTGTCGCATTGGGCACCGTTGCGGACATCGTTCCGCTTCTCAATGAAAATCGCATACTCGTCCGTCAGGGCCTGCAGGTGCTTTCGATGCAGACGCGCCCTGGTATCCACGAACTTTGCGACATAGCCAATGTCGGAGACATGCTCGCCACGAGCGACATCACATATCGTCTTGCTCCGCGCATCAATGCGACTGGACGCATGGGCGATCCCACGGATTCGCTGCGTCTTCTGGAAGCGCACGATGTCGAACATGCGAAGGAACTCGCAGGCATCCTGGACAGGCTGAATCGCGAACGCCAGACCATAGAGGAGCAGGTGGTTCTCGAAGCGGAGGCGCAGATTGCCGAACGGTATCGTCTTGGCACAGGACATTCTCTAAGCGTCGCGCGTTCACTGGTGGTCTGGAGCGATTCATGGCACCAGGGCGTCGTCGGAATCGTCGCGAGCCGCCTGACGCGTCGCTATCATCGTCCGAGCGTGGTGCTTACGCGCGATCCATCCGGTCAGTTCACTGGCAGTGCGCGTTCGCTTCGTACGTTGAATCTGGTGCAGGTTCTCGACGAGTGCAAAGACACCCTTATCCGTTTCGGCGGCCACGCAATGGCTGCGGGCCTCTCGTTGGAAGAAGAGAATCTTGAGAAATTCTGCCTGAAATTCGACGAAGCGGTTCAGAAGGTCCTTGGCATCGAATCGATGCAGCCGACGCTTTCGATCTGCGGCGAAGTGGCCTTCTCGGAAATGGACGACGTCTTCTTCCAGGAGCTGAAGGAACTGGAGCCCTTCGGCCACGGCAACACCGAACCGATTTTCATCACTCGCGGCGTCATGCCAGAGCGGAAGTATCCGGCAGGCCGTACGCATACTCGCGGCGTGGTCCGTGATTCGGACGGCACGCGTATGCAGTTCATCGCGTTTTCGCGCATGCCTGACGAATTCCCGCCTGGACCATGGGACATCGTCTATTCGCCTCACATCAACCGTGTGAACGATTCAGAGATGCCGCAATTGCGCATCCACGACATTCGCCCCGCAGGCGATCTCTAATCCGCCGACGAAGCATCGCGGCGTGGAAAACTGGCGGCAGATGGTCGTTTTGAACAACGAGCGTCTGTCGCCTTTTGCGTTTAGGGGCGTTTTGGAAAAAACGATTGAAGTGTGTGAAATGGTGGCATGAGAATTTGCATATATACGGCAGAGCCATGTCTATGGATTATATTTAGAAGATTTCCTGTACTAAACCAGTAACTACCTAACATAAGGATATGGCAATGGGCATTCCACTTCTTGACCTGAAACAGCAATATCTGTCCATCCAGGCGGAACTTCTGCCGCAGTTGGAGGAGATTTGTGCCAGCCAGCAGTTCATTTTGGGACCAAAGGTAGAAGCGATCGAGGAGCAGATCGCGGCTTATTGCCAGTGCAAATTCGGCTGCGGCGTCTCCTCTGGTTCGGATGCATTGCAGATTGCGCTCATGGCCGAGAAGATCGGTCCGGGCGATGAAGTCATCACTACCGCATATACATTCTTTGCGACGGCAGGCGCAGTCTGCCGCTATGGAGCCACGCCTGTTTTCGTTGATATAGATCCAGTGACCTTCAACATCGACGTCACGAAGATCGAAGAGAAGATCACTCCGAGAACCAAGGCGATCATTCCAGTGCATCTGTATGGACAATGCGCTGACATGAAGGCGATTATGGATATTGCCAAACGTCATGGCCTCTTCGTCATCGAGGACGCATGCCAGGCGATCGGCGCCGAATGCAATGGCCTGCGCGCCGGTTCCATGGGCGACTATGGCTGCCTCTCCTTCTTCCCGAGCAAGAATCTCGGCTGCTTCGGCGACGGCGGCATGGTCGTCTGCCAGGACGCTGCAAAGGCTGAAAGACTGAAGATTCTACGCAACCATGGCATGGCGCCGCAGTACCACCACCATCTGATTGGAAGCAACTTCCGTCTGGACGCGCTTCAGGCCGTGGTTCTTCTGGCGAAACTGCCGAAATTGGACGATTGGACAGTTGCCCGTCAGAAGAACGCCGCCGATTACGCGGCGATGTTCGCCGACGTCGAAGGGGTCACGGTTCCGCGTGCGGCTTCCTACGCCACGCGTCACGTCTTCAATCAGTATATCATCCGCATCGGCAGCGGCTTGCGCGATAAGGTCTGGAGTGGTCTCAAGGAGCGCGGCATCGGCTGTGCCGTCTATTATCCGATTCCGCTCCATTTGCAGGAATGCTTCAAGGAACTTGGCTACAAGGAAGGCGATTTCCCAGAAAGCGAGAAGGCCGCGAACGAGACGCTTGCGATTCCAATCTTCCCTGAATTGACGATGGATCAGAAGGAACAGGTTGTCAAGGCAATCAAGGAATTGGTTACGAAATAAAGCAAACAGTTCTTGATGTCAAGACATTCGCACCATCACGATCGTTTCGGCAAGGACGATACGCCCAGGAAGCCCAAAGGGAGCGTCTTGGGCATATATCGCCGTCTGCTGGTGGATTATGCCTTCAAGCATTGGGGGTTTCTGAGCATAGGCGTCTTCTTTGCCCTCGTCGAAGGCGGTGCGCTCATGTCGCTATGCAACATGGTCGGCATGGTCGCAAGCGGTTTTGAAGGCGACCAGGCGAAGGGCGGCGGCATGGTAGTGCACGTCGCCGCTGCCGAAAGTGAGTCGCAGAGTGCCGTTGCCGTCGAAGCGGTAGGCAATCAGCGTGAGGGGACTCTGCGGCCAGGCGAGACATCCAATCGGACCACAGCCCATGTGAACAAGAAGCAGGCCAAGATCGACAAGCAGAACGAAAAGATCGTGAAGTATGTTGACAAGGCGAATGCAGTGCTTCAGAAATTTGGTCTTCCGACGGTGGATCGTGGCGACGGCACGCGATTGACGCGTGGAATGGTGATCGCGCTTCTTCTGGGGTTGGTGATTTTCTTTGCGGTCCAGGCGCTGTCGATTCTCGGCAACCGATACTGTCTGAAGATAGTCGGTGCGCGTGTCGTGACCGAAATGCGCATGAAACTCTATGCGCATCTGCTTGACCAATCACAGGCGTATTATTCGCGATCCGACATGAACGTCGGTTCGCTCATCAGTCGTTGCACTAACGACATAAATGCCATAGAATCAATTATTTCGATAAGTTTCCCAGACCTTATCGTCAGTCCTATGCAGTATCTTGCGGCAGGATTTTTTCTTATCGCCGAATACATCCGCAACGGTCTGGATCTCAAATTCGTGCTGGTGCTGTTTTTAATGGCGGTTCTTGTGATACCGATCTACTGGCTATGCAGACTTCTGAAGCGCTATCAGCACAGCGTATTGGCGGGCGTGGCGGAAGTCACGAACCGAATGCAGGAGAGTTTTTCAGGCATCAAGGTAATACGCGCCTTCCGTCAGGAAGAGCGCGAGAAGCAATCCTTCAGCCATGTCAACGAAAACTATTTCAAGGCGCTTCGTCGTGCCATTCGCGCGGATGTGGCGATTCATCCGATTCTGCAGATAGTCGCGATGATCATGGCAGGCGTGTTCGTCTGGATGTGCTACGAGGCGGCATTGCCGCTTGGTGTTCTCGGCGGCATGGCATACGCCGCGCAGAGCATGTGGAAGCCAATCAAGGATCTCGTGAAGGTGAATGCGAATCTGCAGAAAGGCGGCGCGGCCGCAGAGCGTTTCTTTGAGGTGATGGACACGGACGCAAGACTTCCTGAAGTCCAAAATCCGAAACGGATTGATTCGTTCGACAGGGAAATCAATTTCAAGGATGTGTCGTTCAGCTACACGTCGGAAGGAAAGAACATTCTCGACAATATCAATCTCACGCTCAAGAAGGGCGAAATGGTCGCGCTTGTCGGGCAGACTGGCAGCGGCAAGACGACCGTTGCGAATCTGCTGGCGCGCTTCTACGATCCGACCAAGGGCGCAATCACGATCGACGGAGTGGATTTGAAGAAACTTGACGACACCGATTTCAGAAATCTCGTCGGCATTGTTTCGCAGGAGACATTCCGTTTCAACACGACGATAGAGGAAAACATCCGCTATGGCCGTCCCGACGCGACTCACGAAGAGGTCGTGGAAGCAGCGCGACAGGCGAATGCTCTGGAGTTCATAGAGAAGAACGCCGACGGTTTCCGGCACATTGTCGGTGAACGCGGCGATCAGCTTTCCGGCGGTCAGAAACAACGCATCGCAATCGCGCGGGCGATTTTGCGCAATCCGCCGATTCTCATTCTGGACGAGGCGACAAGCGCGCTGGACACCGTCACTGAGCACATGGTTCAGGAGGCTCTGAACAACGTGATGAAGGACCGCACGGTTCTGGCGATTGCTCACAGGCTTTCCACGGTGCGCAGCGCCTCCAACATTCTCGTTCTCGACGAAGGGCATGTTGTGGAGCAGGGCACGGATGCCGAACTGAAGGCGAAGAACGGAATCTACAGCAGGCTCGCTGCAATGCAATTTAAGGAAAATACCCCAACTGTTAACGACAACAAAGACAAACAAGGAGAAAAAGATGTCTGATTCACTTAACCGCAAGAGCTATCTCACACAGAACAAGGGTGACTTCCCGGAGACCGCCGACATTCTTGGCATTCCGTATGTCAAAGTCGATGACCTCCGCTACGGCACCAACCCCCACCAGTCCGCCGCGTACTACAAGCCTGCAAGCGCAGTTGACAGCGTGATCGGCGACATGAAGGTTCTGAAAACCGGCAAGAGCGGTCTTTCACAGACGAATCTGGAGGACATCAGCTACTCCCTGAACATCGTCAAATATTTCGAGCGCCCCGCCTGCGCATGCATGAAGCACGTCAATCCCTGCGGCGCGGCCGAAGCGCTGCCCGGCGAGAGCCTCAAGCAGGTTTACATCAAGGCCCGCGACTGCGATCCACGCGCCGCGTTCGGTTCTGTCATCGCATTCAACCGCACTGTCGATGAAGATACCGCCGCCGAGATCATGTCCACCTTCGTGGAGTGTGTTGTTGCTCCAGGCTATACCGAAGGGGCTCTGGCGATTTTCACCAATCCCGACGCAGCTCTTTCCAAGCAGGTTCGCGTTCTGCAGTGCGGCGATCTGAGCAAGCTGCCTAAATATGTCGG
>JAKSPA010000110.1 GCA_024405235.1 Lentisphaeria bacterium | reverse complement strand
GTGGTCGCCGAAGATTGCCAGAGACTGGCAGGCCAGTGAACGAGCGGTCACATGGAAGACGGTCGGGAGCATTTCACCGGCGATCTTGTACATGTTCGGGATCATCAGCAGGAGGCCCTGAGAAGCTGTATAAGTGGTTGTCAGAGAACCAGCTGCAAGCATACCATGGACGGCGCCTGCGGCACCTGCCTCGGACTGCATTTCAACAACTGAAACCTGCTTGCCCCAGATGTTCCGCTTGTCTTCAGCTGCCCACTGGTCAACCCACTCGCCCATAGTTGAAGAGGGAGTGATAGGATAGATTGCGGCAGTCTCGCTCAGTGCGTATGCCACATACGCCGCTGCGTAATTGCCGTCCTGGGTGTTGATTTTACCCGCCATTGTTTTTCTCCTTGTGTTTTAGTTTTATAGTCCTCAAAAGAGGGCTCGACTGAAAAAAAGACGTAGTTTTATGAATATATCCCTTCAAACAAAAACTGCCCGACGACGCACGCGTTTTTAGATTTCAAATTCGACGATACCACTGAGTTTCAGAACCGCATCATTCGGAAGCATTCCTTTTGTATCGATGTTCTTCCTGCCTGACAAGATATTCTCTGTGGGACTTGACAAACTCCTCGAGTGGCCTGTACGAATTATGAGCTGTGCAATCCTCCCACACCAGCAGCACTTGATGACGCAGGTGCTTTGGGAGCAGATAGCGGAAAACGCCCCACTTTTCACTGGATTCCCAATAGCAAAGATATGGTCTTTCCGGCGTGGGCGCAGGAAAATACTTAATCTCATGCAATGGAGGATTGGATCTTTTGAACGGATAGTCATGAATATCCAGTACCTCCTGTAGTTCCTCCAATGAAGAAGCCTTCGGGAATTCACCATGCTGCTTATGGTATTCAAACAAGGCCTTTTGAAAAGGTCTAAGATTCCAGAAGGCATTCATCGTATATTGAATGTCCACAAGCTGAATTGCTACTCTGGACGACACAACCAGGAACACGAGCGCCAACGCAAAACCCACGAAAATCAAAAAGCGGCGCCCTATTCTTGAGGCAGTTTTCACACGCTCCGTCATAGTCAAGATTCCGCTAAACGCTACACGCTTTTCATGCACTCAGCCAGATTGCTCAAAGCGGCGGGAACATCGATCTTCTGCGGGCAGACGGAAGTGCACTGTCCGCATTTCACGCAGGCCTCTGGAAGTCCCTCTTTCGGCAGCGCTTCAAGTTGCTTTCCGACGGCCATGCCTTCAGGGAAGCGTATTTCGTTGTAAATGGTAAGAAGGCGTGGTATGTCCAAGCCAGCCGGACATTTTTCGCAGCAGTATCTGCATCCCGTGCATGGAACGCATTGCTTGAGCGGTTCGGCGACTTCCTGCATGAAATCCCACTCGTCCTTGCTGAGAACATCTTCACTGCTGAAGATTCTTCCATTGTCCTTAACCTGTTCCAATGTGCTCATGCCGCTGAGAATCACCTTCACGTTCGGAAGCGTCTGAAGCCATTTGAAGGCCCACTCCACGGGACTGAGTTCCGCACGCTTCTTATTCAGCATCGCCTTTGCGGATGATGGCAAATTGGCCAGGCGGCCTCCACGCAGCGGCTCCATCACCCAAACGGGAATGTTTCGCTTTGTCAGCAACTCGTATTTGGCCTTTGCATCCTGCAGTGTCCAGTCAAGATAGTTCAACTGAATCTGGCAGAAATCAATCTTCACGCCGACTTCATCCAGAAAGCGATCCATGGTATCGGGACTTGCATGGGCGGAGAAACCGAAATGGCGTATGCGGCCAAGCCTGCGCTGCTCTTCAAAATACTCGATGATCTTCCATTGCGGACTCATATAGATTCCGTAGGAATTTTCGGAAACGCTGTGCAGAAGATAGTAGTCGAAATACTCCACTTGACATTTCTTCAGCTGTTCTTCAAAAATGGCCTTCGGATCCTGCTTGTCGCCAAGCATGAAGCCTGGATACTTCGAAGCCAATCTGAATTTGTCTCTTGGATATCTCGACAAAACCTTTCCCGCGAGCAATTCCGACTGACCGCCGTGATACATATATGCCGTATCAAAATAGTTGACTCCCTCTTCCTCAAAGGCACAATCTATCATCTCGATGGCTTTTTCTTCGTCTATCTTTCCATCCGCCAGAGTGGGAAAGCGCATCAAACCAAAGCCAAGATTGGACAGAGTGTCGCCGCAGGCCTCAACTTTTCGCATGGTCATCTCCTTTTCATTGAACAAAACACAAAAAACTTTACCGCACAGATTTCCAGTCCTCAGACTACTGGAGTTTCGGCTGATTCTTTGCACGTTCGCGACAGACATCCGCCCAGCGCGGCACGCTCTTCATTCGCTCGACCAAATCGCTCAATGCGGCTGGAACGTCGATTTTCTGCGGGCAGACGGCCGTGCATTGTCCGCATTTGATGCACGCTTCGGGAAGCTTGTCCTTCGAAAGCGCATCAAGCTGCATGCCGACGGTCATGCTGTCCTGGAAGCGAATGTCGTTGTATATCTTTAGAAGAAGCGGTATGTCCAAACCGGCAGGACAGCCCTCGCAGCAGTATCTGCATCCAGTGCATGGGACGCACTGCTTAAGAGACTCCGCAATCTCCTGCATGAAATTCCATTCGTCTTGACTAAGGAAGTCATTTCCGCCGAATATCCTTCCATTGTCCTTAACCTGCTCCAATGTGTTCATTCCGCTGAGAATCACCTTCACATTCGGCAGCCCCTGAAGCCAGCGGAAGGACCACTTCACAGGACTGAAATCAGGCCTTATTTTTGCAAGGCGTTCCAATTCGGGCGCAGGAAGATTGACCAGTTTGCCGCCGCGAAGCGGTTCCATAACCCACACGGGAATGTTGCGCTTCGTCAGAATTTCATACTTTTTCTTCGCATCCTGAAGCGTCCAATCGAGATAGTTCAACTGGATCTGGCAGAATTCCATCTCGATTCCGACTTCGTCAAGGAAGCGTTCGAGCATGTCGGTACGCGCATGGCAGGAAAATCCCAAATGACGAATCCGTCCCGCCTTGCGTTGTTCTTCGAAATATTCTCTGATTTTCCATCTTGGATCAAAATATGTATCGTAGGAATTTTCGCAGACATTATGAAGCAGATAGTAGTCGAAATAATCCACCTTGCACCGTCTCAGCTGTTCTTCGAAAACGGCCTTCGGATCGTGCTTCTCCGCAATCTGGTGGCCAGGGAATTTCGTCGCGAGTCTGAACTTGTCTCTAGGATATCTTGAAAAGGCCTTTCCAGCAACGACTTCCGACCATCCGCTATGATAGACGTATGCCGTATCGAAATAGTTGACATGCTCTTCTTCAAGCGCCCAGTCGATCATCTCGAAGGTCTTCTTCTCGTCGATCGAGCCATCCAGCTGAGTAGGAAGACGCATGAGTCCGAATCCCAAATTCGACAGGCTGTCGCCACAGACTTCTTTTTTCAGCATAGTATTCCTCCGATGTGATTCATATTGCAGGGAAATCGCATAAATGTAATCTCTTCGCGCCGTTTTGGAAGTGAGAGACTACAAGCGCTCAAGTACAGTGTACGCGTGCGCGTTGGAAAGTCACGGTTCCTCTGCGGGCTGCTTTCACATCAGGAATCTCGCGTCCACATCGATATCGACCCTGACCTTGCGAAGATCCTTGGGAGAAAGCTGCGCCATTGCGGCCCTGCATGCGTTGGTTATACCACGCACATTGACGGCTCGCAGCAGCAACTGGTATCTGAATTTTCCAGCGAGTTTCGCCATAGGCGCAGGCATGGGTCCCATGACCTGCACGTCTTTGGCCAGCCCCTTCGCGACGGCCTGCGCGAAATTCTCCGCGCACTGTGCGGTCTCCCCTTCGTCTTCGCCTCTGAAAAGCACCATCACGAGATGAGTGAACGGCGGGAAGCACAGATTTTTGCGGACAGGAGTCTCCTGATCGTAGAAGCCCTTGAAATCGTGACGCTGCGCGGAAACAAGCGCATAGTTTTCAGGCGTGCAGGTCTGCACGACCACAATGCCAGCCTCGCTGCCGCGCCCTGCTCTGCCAGCCACCTGCGTAATCAGCGAGAAGGTGCGTTCGGCGGAACGGAAATCTGGCATGTTCAGTCCGATGTCCGCCTGAATGATTCCGACAAGCGTGACGTCAGGGAAATCAAGCCCCTTCGCGATCATCTGCGTGCCGATGAGAATGTCGATGTGATGTTCTCTGAAGGCTCCGAGAACCTGCCTGTAGGACTCCGAATTGCTCATGGTGTCGGAATCCATCCGCGCGACCATCGCGTTCGGAAACATCTTTCGCGTGACGGCTTCGATGCGTTCGGTTCCGTAGCCGCCGTAGCGGATGTTCGGATTGCCGCAATCAGGACACTCCTTCGGCGCATCGAGCATCGTGTTGCAGTGGTGGCAGACCAGCTTGTCGGCCTTGCGGTGATATGTGTATGTGACACTGCAGTTGTCGCAGCTGGCGGTATAGCCGCATTCGCTGCAAGTCAACGTCGTTGCGTATCCTCTTCGATTCAGGAAGAGAATCACCTGCTGATGTTTCCCCAGACGGTCGTCGATGAGATACTTCAACCGCTTCGAAAAGAAAGAGGCCTTTTCGTCGCCCTTCAGCAGCGCGCGTTCGACATGCATGTCAACGACTTCCACCTTCGGCATCGGCTTGCTGTCGATGCGCGACGGCATTTCGACGAGGCGGTATTTGCCGATTGAGCAGTTGTAGTACGACTCAAGCGCCGGCGTTGCGCTGCCCAAAACCACCGCACAGGGTTCCAGAAAACCACGCACGACCGCAACGTCCCGCGCGTTGTAGTGCGGCGCTTCGTCCTGCTTGTACGTCGTTTCATGCTCTTCATCGACCACGATGAGTCCGAGATGGTGGAACGGCGCAAAGAGCGCCGAGCGCGCGCCGACGGCGATGCGGCTGCGCCCTGCGGCGATTCGCGTCCATTCGTCAAAGCGCTGTCCTTCGGTCAAGCCGCTGTGAAGAACAGAGACCATGTCGCCGAAACGCTGTCTGAAACGCAGCGTCGTCTGCGGCGTCAATGCGATTTCAGGCACAAGGACAATTGCATCGCGCCCCTTTTCGAGACAGTAAGAGATAGAATGAAGATAGACCTCCGTCTTGCCGCTGCCAGTGCAACCATGCAACAGAATCGGTTTGGGTTTCGGCGCATCGATCTCCTCCACGATTGCTGCCAACGCAGAGGATTGTTCTTTGCTAAGTTCCTTTGGCTCATCACGATGGACAATTACATTCGAGAATGGATCACGCTCTTCGACACGACGGCTTTTTATCAGCCAGCCGTCTCGCACCAACGCGTCGATGACGCCCTGACTTGCATCGACCGCTCCCAAAGTCTCCTTTGCTGGCAGGCATCCGCCCAGTTTCACAAGCGTCTTCAGAACCTGCTGACGCTTCGGCGTGAGCGCCTTGAACGCATCGGAGCCCTGGTCCTTCGCCGCAGGAGACAAATCAATGTAGGTGGTTTCCTTGTGCTGCATCTCGCCTTTGCGAACGACCGCAGGAAGGAGATTCCATATAACACATTCGTGACTAGCACAATAATACGATACAATCCAATCCGCCAGTTTCAACAATTGAGGCGGAAACTGACGCGATGCGTCCTCTATCTCAAGAATAGGATTGGCCTTTCCCTTATATACGGAAAAGTCCTTGAGCTTAAGGACATATCCAGATAATTCGCGTCCATTGAAAAGCGCGCGCACCCTACAGCCCAAATGGATCTTGCCTTCCATCGCCGCAGGCACTTCGTAATCGAAGCATCTTCCTGTGGCGAGATTGAAGGCTATTTCCGCATAAAGGGCCATGGAGTGCGCATGCTTTTTCTTATGTCTATCCCTTAGAAGGACTTGGAGAAGTCGTCAGAATTCGCGACCTTGTTGGTGGAGACCTTTTTGGGATAGCGGCTGGTGGCGATGAGCTCCTGAAGCTTCGCAGCGTAGATGCTGGAATCCAGCGGGAGTTCCACAGGCTTCTTGAGGAAGCCGGAGAGCATCATGGCGTTGGAAAGCTCAAGGCCGCGGATGCCTTCTTCGACTGGTGCCTTCAGTTCGGCGCCGTTGCGGATGGCATCGATGACGTTGGCGACAATGCGCATGTGCTGCGGCAGGCCCACATTGTCTGGCGTGAAGTGGATTTCGCAGTCCCATGTGTCGGGAGAACTGAAACCGTTCGGGCTGTTCTTGATGTGGTCGGATGTGGCAACAGCGTGGCGCTTGTACATCAGCTTGTTGTTTTCGAAGACGATGCG
>JAKSPA010000011.1 GCA_024405235.1 Lentisphaeria bacterium | reverse complement strand
GCCCAAGACCATCCACGACACGGCCCATCAAAGACATTCCTACGGGAACCATGTGCACGCGACGCGTCGGAATCACTTCCGTCTGCGCCGAAATGCCTATCATCTGTCCGAGAGCCGTCAGCAGAACCGCTTCGCGCGTGAAACCAACGACTTCCGCCTGAATCTCGCGATTCTCCCATGGATTGCGCAATATGCAGACTTCGCCGACCTTCACGCCTGGAATGGCAGCCTTGATGATCGTGCCGACAACCTGTATGACCTTGCCCTTTACATCTATCGGGCGGACATCATCGACGGCACGCTCAATTACATTCATTATGTAATCGAAGTGATTGGACACTTTAACAATCTTCCTTTGAAAAATGTTTTCTGAGGGATTTTTCAATTGCAGCCAACTGCGTCTCCAAAGACGCATCGGCGATTCCCGCTTCCGTCTCTATTCTGCAGGCGGTTCCATTGAATCTGGCGTCCTCCTGCACTTCAATATTATCCAGCGTGGGATAATCCGCCAGAATCTCATTCAGGCGATTCTTGACGACAGAAACCATTTCAGGAGCGACCTTCAGAGTGATCTGGCGCTGATTTCGCACGACGGCGTTCATCACCTTCTTCACAATCGCTACAACAAGTTCGCTGTCACCGATTTCCATCACGCATTTCTGAAGACACTTCATGACGACATCGACCATGCGGCCTTCAGTCGCGGCCATGAAATCAGCGCTCTCTCGCGCTAGTTCCAGATTGCGTTCGGCCTGTTCCGCCTTGCCTTCCTCAACGCCGACATCATAGCCGCGACGACGTTCGGCCTCGAATGCCTCGCGCGCTTCCTTGCGGATTCGCTCGGCTTCCGCCTCGGCACGCGCGATGATCTCGTCGGCAGTCGTAACAGCCATCACGTCCTGCGATTTCACCAGACGCGATGCGGAATGTATTTCAAAATCGTTTTTCTTTACGAGCAGCATAATTCGTATGCCTCCGGGAACTTGATTTTCAAGAGGAGGAAGGTCAATTCCGGATTGGAAGAGTCCTTGAGATCAAATTTGGAGAAGTATGGAAGATAGCGGAATACGTCAGGATAGATGCCCGGATACTGCTCCTTGAGCTTGCGGACTTCTCCACCATCGACGATTTTCTTCCAATCCTCGGCCTGCGCAAGCGCGTCAAGCCAGAGTTTCACATTCTCCAGCGTCGTTCTATCCAGTAGCACAAGGCGGTTCACGGATTTCGAAAAATCCATCATCTCGCCGCCTGCGGCCAGATAGTTGCGGATTCTGGGCCAAAGCCTCGAATTTCCAATCAGTTCTCTTGCTTCGTCCAGTTCCATTTCACTCCTTCACCCACGTGCGTCCAGCGCCCTTTCTAAACTCCAAATAGCGCTTCCATCTGCGCACACTTTCCGCCTTGCGACCGACCATCGCAAGCGCACGTGTCTCAAGAACCGCTTCCGCACGAGACAGCTCCTGCGGGAAATCAGCCATTCTGAGCACACGCAGCGCCTCTTCGCCGAAACCGTCGCCGAGCAGCAGTTCAGCCAAAGCGGCTGCGGAAACACCGTCTCTTGGGTCCTCTTCGACCATGGCCTCCATGAGAACGCGCGCTCTGGCGGGCTGTCCGTGCCGCACGAAAAGCCACGCCGCAGTCAACATGAATTGTCTCTGTTCTGAGGTCATCTTGTGCCAACAGGAGGCGAATCCCTGAAAACGGTCACGGTAGTCTTGTCGTATTGAAGACCCTCGATTGCATTGAGGACAAGATTCTTGATCTGCGGAATCAAATCCTCCACATGCGCATCCCAACGGCTGCGGATCGCGACAGCGGCGGAACTCGGCAGCGCGTTCTTTGCAAACGGATCGTTTTCCGGAAGCACGATGTGCACGCGCGCATCGACGACGCCGTCAATTCCTGCAATCGTGCGGGAAAGATCCTGCGCAAGCGCATCCATGAAACGTATGCGCTCCTCCGAAGGCGAGCTGACCATGCCGGTCTTTTTGAACACTTCGGAAATACCCTGGTAATTGCGCTGCGGAAGGCCCAATTTCTCCAGAAGATTGACGGCATTGGCGAAATCCTTTTCGTCGATAAGGACATTCCAGCGGTTTTCTTCTCCCGCAACCTTTCGACAGACAATGTTTGCATCAAGCAGCGCCGCCATCACAAGATTAGCCTGGCGCTCGTCCAATTGGGAGTGCAGCGTCGCCTCCTTGCCGCAGCCTGTAAGGAGCATTGCGGCGACTATCGCGAGGCCTGTTATGAAAAAGATACGAATTCGCATCCCTGTAGTCCTTTTATTGGTTCTTTATCAAAGTCTGAACCGCATTGCTGGCCTTGTCCGCGACCTTCGTGACAACTTCCTGCTGGAAAGACAAAGTCGCGACATTGTATTGCAATTCAGAAAGTTCGGCCACGGAAAGGGCATGTTCGCCGTTCAATTCCGTTAGGGCACGTATTCTATGGAGCAGCCCCTGGTGGTCGTTCTGAGCCGTGCGCCATGTAGAGGCCACCTGATCGGCAAATGGCACTGACGCCACGGGCTTCACGCCCTCCACGCCCTCCACGCCATCAACACCCATGGCAGCCTGAAAGCGAGCGACCGCATCTGGATCCGGAACTGCATTGACCGCAGGAGCGGCCAATTTCGCATTCACGGGAGAATTCAGGCTCACAGAGCTAATGGCATCTACGATTAAGTCACTTGTCATGACAGCAAATCCTTTGCTAGTTTTGCGGCGGCGGAATCGGAAGAATTGGCAGCGGCCTCCAGCGGCTGCCTAGCCGCATTTTGCAGATTCATGCGCAGAAGCGCCATGCCCTTGAAGGCCTGGAGCATGGCCGCGTCAGGATGCTTTGGCAATCCGACGCGGTCGATGTAATCCACGGCCTTCTGGAACTCCTGCATGCTGATGAGCATTACGGCACGCGTGGTGATGAGCGCGACATCGTCTGGACGATACTGCTCCAATGCCGTCAGGATCTTGTCGGCGGATTTGAAGGAGTTCTGGCCGACAGCCATCATGGCGACATTGAGCAGCAGTCGCGCTTCATCTGGAGACAGATCGAACATTAGCGGAAGTTGGAAGCGATGGAATTCAGAGCATCGCCCATGTTCTTCTGGATGTTCGTCATGGTGGTCAGAGCGAGATTCCAGGACTGCAGATCATACTGCAGCTGCTGGAGGTTCGCCTGGACGTCGGGATGCTTCTGGTAGTTTTCCAGAGAGGTCTTGAGGCGGGTTTCCATGATGTTCGCGGCATTGATAAGTGCCACGTACACAGCATCGGTATGGATGTTTTTCGCGGCTTCGCCGTCAGTGATACGTAAGCTACCAATGTCGTCAATGGCATCGATTGTTGTAGGCAGACCAGTCATTTTGCAATCTCCTTTGGTTTATGTTGGTTGGTGAACTAAAAAAAACAAAAAATTAGAAATTCTATGCTTCACGCATCTTAAGGCGCAGAAGTTTTCTAGCGATGACGACCGCCTCCTTGAGTATTTCCGCCTTGGCGAAATCATCTGGAGGCATGCCTTCATCGCAGGCGGCGTTAAGCCTATCCGTCAAAGCCAGAAGGACTCCATCGTGCCGTTCAAGCGCGGCCTGCGCATCAGGCCCTGTCAATTCCTTTTCGATTTCGAGAAGATTCATCAAGGCCTCCACTCGATTTCCTGACCGTTTCGATAGAGCAAAACGTGATCGATGCCGATTTTGCGAACTATGAAACCGCCGAATTCGGCGCCCTCGATGATTCTGGAGCCACTACGTGTGATGAGACACGGCACAGGTTGAAGAAGAAGACCGACAAACGGCAGTTCCGCAAGCATTACGCTGTTGGCAGCCTTCGTCTCCTCTGGAAGCCCCTTTGGAAGTTCCGGCGGCTGAACGACCAAACCAGTGTGCATGCTATTCGCTTCGGCGGCTTTCGTTTCGGCGGCGTTCGCTTCAGCGGCTTTCGCATCGGCGGCTTTCGCATCGGCGGCTTTCGCTTCAGCGGCGTTCGCTTCGGCGGCTTTCACATCGTCGGCTTTCGCATCGTCGGCTTTCGCATCGGCGGCTTTCGCATCAGCGGCTTTCGCATCAGCGGCTTTTGCTTCAGCGGCTTTCGTTTCAGCGGCTTTCGCTTCAGCGGCCTTCAGCTGAATCACTTCTTTTGCAGAAGCGACTGAAACGGGCAGAAGCTGCGCGGCGATAACGACTTGCGAACAATCGACCGCATCCAAATTTGTCACATCCGCTTCCAGTGCCTCAAGAACATGCTGGAGTTCCACCAAACTAGTGATCTGTCCCGTCAATGCAATGCGTCGATTTTCGGCCTTAGAAACAACCAGACCGCGTCCAGCGATCATGCTGAGAATTTCATTGGCGGCATTTTTCAGCGTCTCGTCGTCTGAGAGTTCGACGACGAGTCCAGGCTGCGCCTGATAGGCTTCCGCCGTGACTCTGAGGCGATCTTCGCGAGTCTTCAGATTGCCCTTCAGCGCGATGGCACGCACGCTTGTCTTCTTGAGTTCCAGATTGTACTCTTCCGACAAGCGCACCAGCTCGTCCAGCCCCTTTGCTTTTGGAATGACGGGCACCGCGTCCGGATCCTCTCCCTTGAAGGCTTTGCAACGTTCGCTGCACCATGCGCGTGCGCTCTTCATCGCGGAATTGATCTGCGGCCAGAAGAGCCACACGGCGAATTCGCCTATCACGAACAGAATCAGCAGAACCAGCGTAATCCATTGGAGTTTTCTGATCTGTGACTTTCTGCGCTGGAACTTTTCGGCCTCCTCGCGCTCTTTTGCCCCCTCAGCCGCGCGTTCCTCCTCTTCGAGCTTCTCCTCCTCCGAATTCGGCCAGATCAGCGTCCCCCATGCTTCGTCGGCAGGCCCGATGGCAATCGCCGTCGTCCCGAAGGATTTCACATGGAGAGGCTGCATACGCTCCTGTCCACCGCCTGGCAGAAGCAGTTCCACGCGTTCGGTGCCGACCTCTATTTCGCACGCGACTTCAGGCAGAGCCTGATCCGCAAGAATGATGTCGCATTGGTCGCCTCTGCCCAACTTGAGGTTCATGCCCTCCACCAGCGCGATTTCCGCTCCGGCATTGGCTCCCTGGATTATCTTCAGAATCTGGTTCACAGTTTAAGTCTCCCCAACGGCTGGATGTTGATCTCCTGAGAGAGTTCCTGGAAGCTCAACACAGGCAAGTCGTAGTAGTCCTTTTCTATCATCTTGCGGAAGTATCGGCGAATATCCACTGAAACGATGATGACCGGTTTCTGCGGAATTCTCGAAAGGTCGCCGATGGTCTTGTGCACAAGCGCTAGAATGGAACGCACCGTAGCGGGTTCCATGGTAAGATAGCTTCCGCTGGATGTCTGTCGCACGGATTTGCGAATGAGTTCCTCCAGCGACGGATCGAGCAGATATGCCGCAATGATGTTCTGCCCGCCTGAAAACTTGTAGCTGATGTATCTGGAAAGCGACGAACGGACGTATTCCACGAGAAGAACCGTGTCCTTCTCCTTCTGCCCCCATTCGATCAGCGTCTGCGTGATTCGCTTCAGATCACGAATGCAGATGCCCTCCTGGACAAGTCGCTGCAGGACATCGGTGATCTTCTGCAACGGCAGCACTCGCTGAACCTCCTTGACCAGTTCAGGAGCCTCGCGTTCCATGTAGTCAAAGAGGAGCTTCGTTTCCTGAAGCGACAGGAATTCGGGCGCATAACGTCTTAGAACACCAGACAGATGATACGAAAGGACGCCGTTCAGATTCAGATAGCCGATTCCACACTCGTCCAATCGCGCCTTCTTGTCTTCGCTTACCCAACAAGTGTCGTAGCCTGCCAGGAAGGCTTTGCCCCGCTCGAATTCTATTCCCGTAGCGGTGAGATTTTCGGCGGTTTCCAACGCAAAGAGCCATCCTTTCCGCAGAACGCCCTCCGAAACAGGAACTTCGTTGACAAGCAGACGATATCGTCCCTCTTTCATCGCAGGATTCAGACTCAGATTGATGCCAGGGAACGGCACGCCCAAATCATGGTAGAGCGCACGCCGAATGTTCATAATCTGGTCGTTGAGTTCCTCGTAGGTCAATGCGCCGCGAATGTCCGCATCTATATCGACGGTAAGCGGCGTGACCATTGCAAAATCGTCTCCCTCCTTCTTCTTCGGTCGCGGATGCGTTCCTTCCGAAGGCGCGGCGGCGGCAAGAGGATCGGCAGCCTTTGCCGCTCTGGCGGCGGCGATCTTCGCCTTGAGCATCAAACTCCAGCCGACGGCCGCGCAGAAAAGCGCCAGACCGAATATCTGGATTTTCGGGAAGCCTGGAATCAATCCAATGCCTACCAACATGATGGAGCCAAGCATAATCGCCTTCGGCTGAGCAAAGAACTGATCGATGATATCCTGTCCAAGCGGCTTGTTGTCAACATCGCCGACGCGTGTGACGATGACACCGGCGGTAATGGAAACCAGCAGCGCGGGAATCTGCGACACCAGACCGTCACCGATTGTAAGAATGGAATACTTCTGAATGGCCTTCATGATTTCCATGCCGTTCATGAACGCGCCGATGCAGATGCCGCCGATGATGTTGATGGAAGTCATGATAAGGCCCGCGATCGCATCGCCTTTGACGAACTTCATGGCACCGTCCATCGCACCATACAGCTGCGATTCCTTCGCCAGTTCGTTTCGCCGCGCACGCGCCGTGTCCTGGTCAATCGCTCCTGCGCGCATGTCGGCGTCAATGGACATCTGCTTACCCGGCATTGCGTCCAGCGTGAAACGCGCAGCGACTTCTGACACACGTTCGGCACCCTTCGCGATGACGACGAACTGCACGATCGTGATGATCAAGAAGATGACCGCGCCGACGACGAAATTTCCGCCGACGACGAAATTTCCGAACGTGTAGATGATTTCACCTGCGTCCGCCTTTAGGAGGATGAGTCGAGTCGTGGTCACGTTCAGCGCGAGTCGGAAGAGCGTCGTGAAGAGCAGCATGCTCGGGAATGTCGAGAAATTCAGCGCTCTGGGCAGATAGAGCGAAAGCATGAGCATCACCGTCGAAATCATGATATTGACGGCGATGAGAAGATCGACGATATTTGTGGGCAGCGGAACGATGAGCAGTCCGATGATGAAGACGACCAGCAATGCAAGCACAAGGTCGCCGAATCGGCTGAACACGTTACTGAAATTTGTGAGTCTATTAAGCATTCTATTGAGAAATTTAGCGAAGAAGAATCAGTCGCGCGGGCTAGTTTTCAAGCAAGGCGGCGCGGTACTGTTCAAAGAGTTCTGTGTCGTTGAGAAGACTTTCCAATTGTCTCACGGCGCGTTGAGCGCTTTCGGTGTTTCTTTCGCGCAGGATTCGGATTGTTTCCCTGGCGGTCTGGCTGAATCCCGCTGGCGTGCGAAGGAACGCCGAGTTCCCTGCAACCAGCGCGCTCATGATTTCGCCAGTCACGCTTTGGCTTTCGGGAAAGATGTCCGCCAGCGCCTCGCTGACGGTTGTCGAGCCAGGCAGCAGCGACTGTTCGTTTTTCTTCCGCGCCGCATGTCCGACTTCACCCTCTGCGTATTCCGCAATGGAGATTCCCTTGTCGAATCTTATGGATTCAGTTGTGCGCTTTACATTCATTAGATTCTATTTCTGAAATCTTCAGCCAGTTGCATTAGTTCCGTCGAGGCGGAAACGATCAGCGGAAGCGTGATGTCGTGCTCCGAAACACGTATTGCGAAAAGTGCGCAGTCCTTTTTCTCCATGTAGGCGGAACGCACCGTAAATTCCTTTCTGCGCTCAGGGCGCGCGTAGGCGAGAAGCCTTTTGAAAACAACTGGAGAAGGCTGCTGCACTGGAATTTCCAGAGCCATGACAAGCGACTCCATGGCGTATTCGAACCGAAGGGCGCTGCCGTTTTCAAAGCGTAGCACCGCCGCGCCCTTTTCGGCAACGCCGAAATTCTTGAGACCGAGCTGCCTTCCGTATTCAGAGAGGATTGATTCAAGCCAGCGCGGCACCGTCATGATTCCTTCTCCTCTTCGTCCTGGTTGTATTCCTCTGAAATTATGCCGTCCAGATGTTCCTGCGCGACTTCCACAAGATGGATTCTATCGCGTTCAGAGACGAAGAGCCTAGGCGAAAGCTGCCTGAACACGTCGGTCAGTTCGCGGCAGAAATCCATGCGTGCCAAAAGCTTGACAATTCCACAACCAGAAATGAAATTGCCTATTTCGTCTGCATTGGCGTATGAATGTTCGGTGAGCGTCATGATCTTGCCCGTAAGTTGCTCGCCGTTCATCAGACAGTGTTCCTTGAACTGCACATCCATGCGCGTCGCGAGGGAATCCATGCGCTCCAGAACCGTCTTGAGGACTTGCACGCACTGCAGATCCGTAAGGATCCTCTGAAGCTCTTCAGGGCTCTTGGACGGCTTCGCGCTTTGGAGATCGACGCCGCAGCCAGCGGTAAGGAAGTCGATTGCGGCCTGAAGGCCGGCAGCGCCTCTGGTGCTCATGATTGAGCGGAAGCAGTCCTGCGGCGTAGTGAATCCAAGAATCTCTCCGCGATACATGTCGCGGAGGTCCTGCATTTCGGCAGGAGTCGTTGCACGCGCATTCACCTCCGCCGCGAGATTTATGCCGGCGCGAATCTGTTCGCCTTTTGTCTCGAGGAGTTCCTTTCTGGCACTTTCGAGCAGCGAACGGAATTCCGTTTCGTTTTCGTTCAGCGCCTGCTCCAGAATGTCGACCATCGCGAACTGATGAGACGGATCGTCGGAACCTGCCGCGAGTTCGCGCATGAAATCGTTCAATGTCAGCGGTTTGCCGCTGGAGCGCATTTCACGGAACATTTTCAGGAGATTCCGTGTGAACTCCTGAGCGGGCATGTCTGGAAAGGTCTTGCTCCAGTTTTCAAGCGCCTTTAAGAAAGGATTGTCGGTCGCGCGCTTTTCGCCGAGCTTGCGTTCCGCAACGGATTTCATCTCCTTCTCTTCGAACATGAAGGAAAGTTCCTCCATCGAATCCATCAATTCGGCGATAGGATCCTGTTCTACTACGAAAGAGCTGCCCATCACCGAACCTGTTTCGGCTGCTTCGGCACGCGAAGCGACATTCATCTGGTCGTTTCGCAGAGAGTCGTAACGATCTACGGAAATGCTGTTCCGTAGGAATTGAGCCATGTCAAGAGGCATTTGCACCCTCCAGCCAGACTATGCCTGGACCATAGAAGTGAAGCATCAGATTGTTGTTTCGCTTCTTTGGAAAAAGAATGTCGGACAGCTTCAGCTTCGGGCAGAAGCCCGTCGGCTTTGGCGTCGACCACGCCACGGCGCATTCAAGGCGCGTCGTGAGAAGTTCGCCTTCTTCAAGAACGATTCGCGCAAGGCGGCTGCGCGTCGCCAGCACTATCCATTCCTTTGTGCATTCCGTGACGCAAATCGCGTTGCGGACGCTGAACGGAATCACGCGGACAAGAGTCGAAGCGGAACGCGCGGCGGCAGGCGCCAGCAGCAATCGATCCGAAACGACGCTGATTGGTGCCGCGCATGCGATGTGCGTCAGGAAAGGGCGTTCCTTTTCGGCGCACCAGAGCGTGCCGCTGTTTTCCACCAGATGAACGCGAGAACGGTCTGGAACCAGCCAGCCTCTGAAGTTCTTCGGCGTGAAGGTGCCAAGAGCGGCCGCCGGCTGGTTGGCTCCAACGAGCCACGTCCCGCCGCCCACTTTGGCAAAACCATTCTCGATCAAAGGCTCATTCATTGGAAGAGTCCTTGGCGCTTTCAACGACCTCCTCTTCCGCAGAAGCGTCGGCGGCAGCGGAATCCAGAGCCTCCTCCGCAGATGCGTCGGCGGAATTGGCATCCATTGCCTCTTCCCAAGAAACGTCGGCGACAGCGTTCTCCAAACTCTCCTCCCAGAGGATTCGACGAATGCGGAGGTCCTCCATCATCATGCGAACCTCCTCTTTGTGTTCAACATCCCACTGGTCGCGATCAAGATCGATTTCCTTTCGGATGAGCTTCAGTTCGTCTTTGTGGCGCTGGCGACGCTTGTCGTTCTCGTTCTTGCGGATCAGCCTGCGGCGTTCGACCGCCTCGTCGTCCGCATCCTTGTCGTCTTCAAGTTCCTCCACCTCCAGAACGTCGCGCTGACGGGACGCCTGGCTGCGCGCTAGCGCCTCAACATCGAGATCGACGACATACGGCGTGAGGATGAATACGCGCTGGACTGTCTCTTTCTTGTGGCTTATGCCTCCGAAAAGCCATCCGATGAACGGAATGTCGCGCAGCAATGGAATGCCCCAACCCGCCTTTTCATCTATGTCTCTGAAATATCCCGCGAGAATGATGGATTCGCCTTCGAACACGGCGGTCTGCGTCTTGATGGAGGAATTGCGTGTAAGCGGCATGGAATCAATGGTGACCGATTCGAAGCCGCCGTCCTCCAGCGACACCGTCATCCACAGCTGGTTTGGTTCGTCGGGATTCTTTGCTTCGACAAGACGCGGCTTGACATCGAGGCGCATTCCCGCGCTGACCTCCTCCAAAGAGGCTACTTCCGTGCCGATGACGCGTGCATGATAGCTCTGTTCGTCGATCATCGACGCGGACATGTTGTTCATGGTCAGAAGCGACGAGCGCGAAATCGAACGCGCCTTGCCTTTGTCGCGAAGCGCCGTAAGCGATGCAGAAATCTGCGCATGCTTGCCTACGTATGCCAAAGCCCCTGAGAGGCCGCCGCCGAGAAGGTCTGTCGGCGAGAAGAGCGATGCGGCATTCTGGCCCGCGCCGCCCTGCACATGGTCCCTCTGACCGAGCGCCGCGATGGACAGCTGCCAATCCAATGCGTCGTCCTTGGACAACTCAACGGACGTCACCGCGATTTCGATAAGTTTCTGCGGAACATCCAGTTCCTTTATGAGCCGTTCATACAGCGGCATTCTGGAAACCACATCGCGCACGATAACAGCATTCAGGCGGTTTTCGGCGGTGATGATTGGCTTCACAGCACGGTCGGATTGACTTTTCAGAAGATCGGACAACTCCTCCTGCCCTGCGTTGCCGTCGGTTTCGCCGTTCTGGATTCCATGGTCGAGAACGCGGCCCGTGTCGTTGCTCTGCATGATGTCCTTCAGCAGGCTCGCAACACCCTTGATCGCGCCAGAGGATTCTGAACCGGAAGAACTTAGCGTGACATCGTCCGCCCATGTGTTACGTAGCATGAACACGCGAGTCTCCACTTCGCTGTATGCACGCTTCTCCTGAAGGATGTCCGCCTTCTCCACAAGTTCGACGACTAGCTGGACATAGCGCGGAGGGCCTGCGACCATTACGAGTTCGCTGTCGGAGGTCGTCTTCAGCGGATAGCGCTCATCCTCCACGCCAAGCTCCTTAAGCATCGCCTGCACGTCGGCAGCCTTCATGTATTTCAAGTCGAGAAGCATGGTGACAGTCTCGCTGCCTGTGCAGACGTAAATGGCCGAGCCATCGTAATACCACGACAGATTGTACAGCGCCGTCAGCTGGTCAAGGAACTGGCTCGGCGGAAGCTGCTTGAAATCGCCGGAGACGAATCCCGTGACATCTTTGGACATGATGACCGCCAGCCCCTGCGATGTTCCGAAGGACGTCAGCGCGTCGCGCAACGGCATCTCTCTAGCCATGAGAGTGTATTCCGTCGTCTTCCACGGCACACGTGACGGAACGCCCTGCCCCATCAGCGGAGACAGAGCCATGCAGAACAGAAGCCCTATGATGAAAGTATTGAATTTAGTCACGATCAATTTCTTTTATTATGGCTTTAAAAGACAGCGGGGCATGCATTTGCGCGCATGCTCACGGACGTATTACGATGTCGGGAAACGCTGGTGCGGGAACGTTGATTTCAGAAACGCGCTCAAGCCACCAGTCGCAAGAGGCGAGAAAAGATTCCATGAAGGATTTCAATTCGTGGGCGGAGGCGTTGTCAGGGCATTCCTGCCAGAGAATCAGCGTCTCGGAGCGTTCGTCCCACGCCAGAACGGCATCTTCGCGAAGAAGCCTTCCCGCCGCAAATGCCGCCAGGCGCTGCAAAGCCTCGTCGTCATGCGAAATGACTCTTGACAGAATCAGTTTTCCGTCATAAAGACGAGCCTTGACATCGCCGTCGTCCACCACGAAGGAAAAGGCCTTGGCCCCCTCCGGCAGGGCGTCGGGATAATTTATCGTCTCATGAAGTTTTTCCAACGCGTTCTTCATGACATTTCATCAAATGTTGTTGGCAATTCCGACCTGAACAGTGTTGAGGCTCTTGAGGAAGTTCGTGATCAAGTCATAGGCCTGGTCGCGCTTGTTGGTCTCGCTCTGAAGTTCAAGCATGTTTCGCTGCGAGAAGCTGTTCAGGGAGTCCATCTTCGTTTCCATCTTCGTGATCAGATCGTCGGTGGACATGGCAATTATGTCGGTTCTAGCCTCTTGGCTGACAACATTGTCATACTCCTGCCTAAGTACAGGCACGACCTGCGGACGTGCGTATCGTTCCAGGTCATTACCGAACCCATCGATGGTAAAAGGCATACGAAACCAATCCGATGCAAAGCCTATAGTGGTTAATTTTTCGGACATCGTTAAATGTGGAAATTCATCAATCAGGGAAAGCATATTCCTAAAAGAACATGTTCCGTATATCGCCACGTTGAAGTTCAAGCCAAGAGCGCAAATATAATCAGCTGCATTCTCATAAACATTTCCATCAAGAGTGTAGGAACCCGACATGGTATGAATTGCTTCGCCTGCCTCCAGTCTGGTGATGATGTCATTCAGATTCGCTCTTTTCTCCTGGTAGTCTTTATAATCAACACCGAGTACCTCTGCTAGAAAATCCAAGGCCGACGTATATTTCTTGCCGTAGTACTCGTATTCTCCCTTAATGTCCTCTATTTTCTTGCCGGCAAGCAATTCGTTTTCAATGGACGACAAATGGTTGAGAAGATTCGTATTCTCGCTCATCTCGGCCATGATTGCGATGATTTTCTCCTCCTCTTTGGTCGCTCTTTCTAGGCAGACGCACATGACGAGTTCCGCGATGGACATCTTGCGCAGGTTGCCATCGTCGTCCAGCACGCCGGTGATCGTATATACATTACCCGTCGGAATGGGCACATCTTCACGTGTAGGATCGTCATAAGGCTTCAACTGCCCTGTCATGACATCGTATATCTGAGTGGGAGACCGAAGGGTGTTCAGGTCGTATGATATTGCGCTAATTGTGCGTTCGTCTGCCATTTTATGCTTTCCTCTTGCGTATTCTTCTGCGAGCCTAGTAGTTTCTTGCCGTGTTGTTCATTGTCATGCCGATTGCATCCACAAGATTCGTGGATGTCGTCAACGCAACGTCGCGCTTGCTCAAAAGCGACTGCACTTCGATCATATCCTTCTGAGCCTGCCGCGAAAGTTCCTCAAGACGTTTCTTGAGGCCAGCCATCGCCTTGACGCGGTCGTCGTAGGATTGCGCATGGTCTGGCAGCTCTTCCGTGACGCCAAGTTCGTTGATGCAAGTATCCTTCATGGTCTTCCATTCGTCATCTTCGACAGCGCCCTGGGCCAACCTCTCCATATATTCGCCTGTCTTGTCCAGCAGGACATTGCCCATGTTCAGCTTGTTCACCATGCTGATGCTCTGCGCCTCCAGACTGGCGCCTGCCTTGATGCAGATTGCCGCCATAAGCTGCCCTAGAGTCAACTTCTCGCCGCCGTCCATTCGGAATACGCAGATATCCTGCGCTCCATCCGGCGCGTAGCGGTTTTTTGCGATTGTTATGGCTTCAATCATTACTAGATGTTCCTTATGGCGTTGTCAACCGTGTCGGAAACGCTGCTCATGATGGTGGTGGCCGTCGAGAACGATTCGTCACGTCTATCCACCAGCGACTGAAGTCTCGTCATGTCGGTCTGTGACTTGTTGTTCAGACTATCCATGACGCTTTTGACTTTTTCAGTCAATGCATCGACGGTCTTCTTGTTGGCACTGTAGCCATTTTCTTTGGCGGAATAGTACAAGTCGGTTTTCTTGCCCTCGGCATTGAAATTGATATTCAGCTCTTTGATGAACTCCTTGAAAATCTCTCCGCTTTCAGGAGTGAACCATCCGCCCATGTCCTCACCGCCTTCTGCGTCCTTCTTGAATGTGGCCTGAGCCTTCGTGAGTTCCGACAACGCCGTACCGAGCTTTTCAAGTCTTGTGTTGCGGGCTCGCATCTTCGTCGTCATTGGAGGGATTTCGGCCTCAACGGCGGTCGCGCGGCGTTCGGAAATCGCGACAAGCAGGTCCTGGAAGGCTATGCTGGCCGAATTGAGCATATAGTCGTTGACGGTGCTTCCCCAGCGCGTCTTGAAATTATCCACTCCATCGGATATGACTGGAATTGATTGTATGCTGTCCGACATCTTCTTCTCCTACATGCTTCGTATGATCGTGCTGCCGGCTTTCTCGGCCTTGTTCATGAGTTTCGAAGCGGACGAGTATGCACTGTCGCGCTTGTTAATCATGCTTTGAAGGGTAATCATGTCCTGCTGAAGGTCGTTGTTTTCGTTGTCCATGGCATACTGGATGTCATTTTGCGCATAACCGGCATCGTCGCGTCGGATTTTGAAATCTCCGTCCAATTTCAAATTGATTCCGTATTGCGCAAGCTTTGCCTGACTATATAACAAAGCAACATCCGCACTGGATTTGTCGCCGGGACTCTGGTCCTTCTTTTTCATGGTATCGAGCGCCTTCACAATCACGGAGATAGCACTGCCAAGATCCTCCATTTTCTTCTGGCGCATTTTGGTAAGCGCAAGTATGCCGCTGATCGCGCGCTCCATGGATGCCGTATTCGCAAGAGCTGCAACCCCAATAGAATAGGAATATCCACAATGTTCCATTCCATCGACGGCATAATCGACCATCTGCTGGCCATATACCGTGAAGCCTTCTATCGCGTTTGTCTGTATGAGTTCTGGCATGGATTACACCTGTTGGAAAACTATGCGGCTAGCAGTTGCGGATGATGCCCTCCATGTTCTGCGAATCGGCAGACAAAGCTTCGCCCATGCGTTGCTTTGCGTCTCGTATGGAATCCTGCAAGTTGTTGATGAGATCCTTCGCCTGCTCAAGCCGCTCATTCTCGCGTGCCTGATCGGCTCCCATGGCTGTCGCTTTGGATTGGTATAAATCAGCCACACCTTTGACAATATTCTGTCCCATGGCACCAAGCGCGTTTCCGATATCGTTTCTTGAAAATGCCTTCTTGGCTTGCATTTCACTTGCTCTGAATCGCGGATCGTTTCTCATAATATCGTTTCTCGACGCAAGTTTGTTGGAAGCCATATTGAATTTTTCCCTAAGCTCGCTAAGCCTTTCATTGCACTTAGCCAATCTCTGTTGTTTCTGCTCCAACGTTTCTGGTCTATTTTCACCCTGAGGATTTCCCTCCTGGTTGTTAACCTGCTGAGGATCGTTGTTGTTCTCAGCCTGCTGAGGAGCATTGTTGTTCTCTGCCTGCTGAGGAGCGTTGTTG
>JAKSPA010000109.1 GCA_024405235.1 Lentisphaeria bacterium | reverse complement strand
TTCAACAACTTTTCCACATGGCTGGCGCGTCCTGGAATCTATCTGGAGGATTTATATGTGCGACCGAACTTCAGAAAGAGAGGACTTGGCAAAGCGCTATTGAAAGAACTGTCACATCTCGCCGTGGAAAATGGCTGGGGGCGTGTCGAATGGTGGTGTCTGAAATGGAATCGTCCGAGTTTGGATTTCTACGAATCGCTTGGCGCAAAACAAATGACGGAATGGATGCCCTTGCGTGTTGATGGCGAAGAACTAAGAAGACTCGGCACAAGCGAACAGGCCTAAAAGACCAGATACCTTTTTGGAAACATAACAGTTTTATAAACAATGTCTTATGATACATAAGACCATAATTATCCTTCTGCTGTGGCTTTTATTTTCCGCCAACGAAATCGTAGGCGAACAAGAAAAAAAGTCATTCGCATCCAGACGGAATAGTCTCATGAAACAAGAACTGATAGAAGAATTTCAGCGTCTTGCAACATCAAATGAATTATCCGTGCGTCTGCAGAACAATTCAACTTTCAATATCGAGACACCGACCTTCGGCGGCAATACCTTTTGGGAGAATCACGAAGCAGGAAAATGGAAATTGCAGATTAACATCATCAGCGGCTGGTGGCGCATTCTGGATGAGAACAACGTCCGCAAGGCACGCGGCACGACTGAAGAGCAATTGGAGAATCTGCTAAGGAACCGTCCGACCTCCGCCTTTTCGAACTACTTTGACAGAGGCTATCGTTTTGCCAAAACAGCAGCAAGACATCGTAATGGACGCAGCGCAATACTAATACACGGCTGGGGCGTGCGTGCGAATTCAATGCAGGAGTTGGCAACGGCCTTGTCCAATGAAGGCTACGATGCCTATTCATTTGATTATCCGACGGCGGAGCGCTCCATAGGCGGCCATGTCGAAATATTTCTTGAGCAGCTTCGCGAATTGCTGAGGACATTTCCAGAGAGCGAAGAAATATTCGTGCTTACTCACAGCATGGGCGGACTGCTTTTCAGAGGCGCTCTTGCCGAAATGACGAAAGAAGAATGCCGAAGATTCTCTGGCGTGGTAATGCTCGGTCCACCGAATCGTGGCTCCCTTCTAGCATATTTCGGCAAACTTCCAGTCATGAAAGACATAAATGCCTCACTTGGCGACATGACACAAGAAGAGGATTCGTATGCAATGAAAATTCCATTGCCCAAATGGTTTCCTCCTGTTGGAATCATTGCTGGGAAATACGATGGAAAAGTCATGGAAAAAGACACGCATCTTCCTGACGGCATAGAATATAGTCATATTGTCGTTCCATGCACTCATCCAGGGCTGCGCTCCCCGCAGAACACGCTAGAACATATCATACGCTTCTTTGAGAACAAAAAATTTTAGCTATAGAGTCGGACCAATCGGACGGCGCGGTATCGTTGGACACAAAAAAGCACAGACCACATAAGCAGTCTGTGCTTTTTTGAGATGCTAAAAGCAGCTCTTTTTATTCGGCATCGCCGCCGATGTAGGGATTTCCGGCGCGAAGTTCAGTCTTGGACTGTTCGTCGAGAGTCTTGATGAAGGAATTCAGTTCATCGTTCTGCTTGCTGTCAAGCAGACGAGTCTTGATTTCCTCACGCACGGCGGTGATGTCTTCGGTAGCCTCTGGAGCCTTGCGGTCGGCGACATAGATCAGCTGATAACCAACTGGAATCACCATGCCGTTGCCCATTCCGGAGAAACGGAAGACCTGCTGAGCGCGCAGAGGCATCAGAAGTGCGCCAGCCGCCTTGATCTTTGAAAGTTCATCAGCGAACTGAGCGGGAGCGACCTGAATGCTATTCTGAATTGCAGTGACCGTTTCAGCATTCTTGTAGATGTCGTTCAGGCTGATCACGGGCAGTTCAGCGAACTTGAGAGCATCGCCAGCGGCCGCATCGAGATCACCGCCATTGGCGGCAAGAGCGTCAGCGACTCTCTTGAACTCCGCCTGTGCCTTTGTCTGTGCGGAAACCATTGCGGCATTCTGGACATATTCAGTCTCAAGCAAGGTGTAGTATTCTGGCTCGGCAGTCGGTTCGGCAAGACGGCCTTCGGTGATGCCCGTCAAGCATGTCACGTAAGATGCGTCGAGGCCGATGATTGCGCTGGAGACAGGAGCAGTCAGCGTGCTGGAATAGACAGCCGAAAGGACTTCGCTGTTGGAGGCATTGATACGGTTGGGATCAAAATTCTCAATGCGCTCGAAACGTGCCTGCGGAATTTCGCCAGCGAGTTTTTCGAGAAGTGCTGCACCATCAGCGTCAGCATTTGCTTCGCGGGCCTTCCAGAAGGCTTCGGAGAAATCATTGGCGAACTGCGCGGCAGCTTCGTCGGCGATGGCACGTGCCTTTGCAGCCTTGATATCGTTTTCAAGGGCGGCCTTGACGTCATCAAGTGTCTTGTTGTCTTTCTTGAACTCTTCGGCGCGTGCTTCGAATGCAGCGCTGATTTCATCGGCAGTGACTGCGGCAACCTGCGCCTCGTAGTTTTCGGGAGCGAAGGTGACCTGCGCGAAGGAGCGCTTTTCAGGGACGTAGAAGCGATTGAGGAGATCAGTGTCGATGGAGCTCTGGAGCGTCATCAGCATCTGCTGCTTCTGGGCGTCGGACAAAGTTCTGTCTTCCTTGAGGACATTGACAGTATTTTGGAAGTTGTCGTAGGGTTCCTTCACGCTCTTCTGGAAGAAAGCGAGAGCCTTTTCATGGATGATGGTCTCGCTGATGATGTGGCGAAGCGCATCGATATTCGCAGCGTTGAGCTCAGGAAGAGATTCAGGCATCTTCGTGGCCTCTTTTGTGAGGACCATCGCGACGGCTGCGAACTTGTCGCCCACGACCATTGGAGTGACACCGCCGACTTCAGCGACCTTGCGGATGGCATCGGCAAGGCGTTCCTGGTTGCCAAGGCCATTGATCGCGCTGTCAAGAGCGACGACGCCTGTATCGATGACTGCGGCGCCCGTAGTCTCGGCCTGCGTGCGGAAGCGCTTCGAGCGGTCGGCCTGCGCCTCGCCCTCGACGGCATTCTGGAAGCCTTTGTAGAGATTAGCGGCCAGACGGCGCGCCTCTGCGCGAACGCGCTCGTCGGCGATGGCGGCGCTGATAGCGGCGGTTGCCTCTGCAAGGCTCTTGTCCTTATAGGCGGTTTCCTTGTTCGCGTTGTAGCGCTTTGCGATTTCGTCTGCAGACGGAATCGCCTTGTCGCCCATGGACTTGCGGACTGCGTCGTAGTTGAAGAGAGCCGCCAAGGCGGTCTTTGATTCCGGCAGCGTGATTTCAGCCTTGCGTCCAGCGAAGAAATCCTGAATTTCGGCCTCTGTGGGCTGTGCGTCGTGGAGGTTCATTTTGATGGTCGCGTATTTCAGGGAATACTGAGCGAGAACGTCGTCGATTTCGCTATCAGAGACTGCAACACGTCCCTTAACGCTCTCGATGACGCGCTCCTGAATGATCAGTTCCTTAACGACCTGGTCGAAATCGGAAGCCTCAAGGCCAAGGCGCTGCTTTGCGAACTCGAGGACCTTGTCGAAGTTCTCCTTGGAGAAGTTTCCATTTTCGTCTTTGACGACATCGAATTTCTGGATGCGGTCGCGCATCTCGTCGTCAGTGACAGTATCCAGGCCCTTTTCCTTTGCATAGTGCTGGATTCGGAGATGATTCAGCGTGTCATTGAAGAGAAGCGCCTTCTGGCTGGAGAAATCATATCCGAAGAGATTTCCCTGAATGAGCCAGACAGTGAGCGTCGATTTGTTCATCTCCTTCTGTATCTTCTCGATGCCGAGAGTCTTTCCGTACATCTTGCCGAAGTCCTTCAGTCTCGCTTCGTTGCCACCGCGCATGCTACCAGGTGTCACGAAAATAACGAAGGTCGCGATGATGATGACAAGGAGCACGAAGTAAGTCAGTTTCGCGTGCTTCTCAAAGTAGCGGTTAAAGTGTGAAATGAACATGTCTGTTGATTTGTTTTTGGATTGATGAATTGAAATTATCTTAGGATGTCGATTGCCTTCTTGTAATCGCCGTCCTTTGCTCTGAAGACGCTGGAACCGGCCACGAGCACATCCGCGCCGGCCTTCCTGACAAGTTCCGCCGAAGCCTGCGCGATTCCGCCATCGACCTCAAGGCGAATCGGCTTGCCTGTGGCGTCAATGGCCTTTCTGAGCGTTTCGATCTTCGGCAGCTGCTCCGCATGGAACGACTGTCCGCCGAAGCCTGGCTCCACCGTCATGACGAGCACCATCTCCACCTTGTCAAGATAGGGCATGATCGCCTCGTAGGAGGTGCCTGGACGCAGTGAAATGCCTGCCGTGCAGCCAAGCGAGTGGATGAAATCAATGACTTCTCCCGCATTCTGCTCGACTTCGACATGGAAAGTGATATGATCCGCGCCCGCATCCTTGAATCTCGGAGCGTATTTGATTGGATCCGTGATCATCAGATGCACATCGAAAAGCATCTGCGAAACAGGACGCAAAGCCTTCACGAGATCGGCGCCGAAAGAGAGGTTGGGAACGAAATGTCCGTCCATGATATCAAGATGCAGAACCTCTGCTCCAGCCTTCTCAACGGCTGTGACGTCTTCAAGCAGGCGTTCATAGTGTGCGGCCAGCAGTGACGGCGCAACCAATATCCGATTATTCGGCCACTGCGTAAAAAGACGCTTTTCTGCGGATGCTTCTGACATGACAATCAATTCCTATAGATGAAAAATCAAAAAAGACGGCCACGAATAATGCGTGACCGTCTTTTAGAAGTTATCAAAATCTCATGCTTGTCGCAAAAGGCATTAGGCCTTGACGACCTTGCCGGAACGCAGGCATGCGGTGCAGACGGTCAGTCGCTTGACACCGCCATTGACAACCGCGCGGACGCTCTTCAGATTGGGCTTGAATTCGCGCTTGGTGTTTTTGACCACGTGCATACCGATACCGCCCTTCTTCTTGGCCAGACCGCGACGGGTGATGTGACCGCCGGATGCCTTGTGCTTGCCGCAAATCTCGCAGACTGCTCCCATGATTACTACCTCTCGAAATGTTTTGCTGTTGATTTAAAAGAAATTGAGAATCAATGGTGGGATGGACGGGACTCGAACCCGTGACCACTGCATTAAAAGTGCAATGCTCTACCGACTGAGCTACAATCCGACTTATTGAAAACCGCGCGGCAAAGCTACGCAGTTCCGTTTTCCTCTGCCCTTCAATTCACGCAGGAATACGCAATATTTAAGGCAAAGAATTTGGAAAGTCGCTTAATATACTGTCTGGAAAATATTTTTCCACTCAAGAGAGGCATTTTTTAAGGAAAACTTTGAAAAAGAGTGCAATGAAATGCCCCTCTGGAGCGGATTACTTTCTTGGAGCGGGTATGTCTTCGTCTGAAACTGTCTCGTCCTTTCCGTCGAAACGAGTGTATTGCGGGAAGAAAGTGAGGGGCTGTTTTCCAGTGCGGCCGTTACGGTTCTTGGCCACAAGCAGCACCGCATCGAGGCCGACGGACATGTCGGTCGTCTGTGCGTACTGTTCGTCACGGTTTCTATGGAGCAGCGCGACCACATCGGCGTCCTGTTCGATGGCGCCCGATTCACGGAGGTTGCTGAGTTTCGGCTGTCCGTCGCCCTGCTCCGACGCGCGGTTGACCTGCGCAAGCACGACGACAGGAATCGCGAGTTCCTTCGCCAGCGCCTTCAGTGAGCCTGAAATTCTTGCGACATCGTTTTCGCGGCTGGCGTTTCTGTTTCCGGAGTTGATGCTGATGAGCTGCAGATAGTCGATGAAGAGGACTTTTATGCCGTGCTTTTCTGCCATTCGACGCGCCTTGGAGCGCAGTTCCAGAATGTCGATTCCGCCCGTCTCGTCGATGACTATCGTCGACTGCTTGAGATTCGAACAGACCTCCTTGATCTTTCGTATATCCTCCATGTCCGGTGCTTCCGTGTAGGCCAGACCGCCGATATTCACGCGTGCTCCAGAGGAGATCAGACGCAGCGTCAACTGGTCTGCGGACATTTCAAGCGAGAAGATTCCCACTGGCACGCCGCTCATTGCGATGTTGTATGCCATGTTCAGCGCCAGAGCGGTCTTTCCGATTGAAGGACGCGCCGCGAGCACGAAGAGCATTCCAGGCTGGAGGCCGCCCGTCATGTATTTGTCAAGTTGTTCATAGCCAGTCGGAATTCCGAAAATCTCCTTGTTCTGCTTGGAGATTAGTTCGGTGATGTATGTCATGGCACTGTCGACCAGCGGCTGGATTTCATAAGAGTCCTTCCGCTCGTTCATCTGGCTGACTTCCATGACCTGCTTTTCAATTTCGTCCAGGAGCTGT
>JAKSPA010000108.1 GCA_024405235.1 Lentisphaeria bacterium | reverse complement strand
GCTGCAAGGCGGTTGTCAATAGGGCTGGTTTCGAGATTCTGGAGGATTTTCAGCGCTTCGTCGCGTCCGTCTTCTGAACGCGATTGGCAGAACGCCTCTTCGTATTTTGCGACCGCCTTCAGTTCGCTGGTTGCCTTGGGGAGCGTTTCCGTGCGGCGATATGCGTTGATTGCCTTCGCGAATTCTCCTTTCGCGGCGTACCAGTCGCCAAGATGAATCGTGATTTCCGGCGCGTCTGTGGAATCGGCGTAGTCTTTCAGAAATGCGTTGCACCATTCGGTTGTCTCCTGCTTCTGGAGCTGGAAGCCGAGCACGATGTTCCGATGGCGGATTACGCGCGCTTTGTCCGCGTTGGGATATTTCGCAAGGAATTCCTGAAGGATGTCCAGAGATTGCTGAAGCGATGTGTCGCCGCCTTTTGCGAGAACACGGCTGTGCGCTTCGAAGAAGGCCGCGGAACCGATGTTCTCATCAGGGCAGGTTCTGGCTAGCTCCAGAAGCTTGCTGACCGCCTCGTCATCATCAGCCGACGTCTTTCCTATTGCGAGCAGAGCTTCCCAGCGTCTTGGCGATTGCGGCTTTGCTTCCAGAAACTTTTTGTATTGTTCAAGGGCTTCCTGAAGCTTCCCCTGAGCCTGGAGTATTCTGCCTGCCTCAAGACGGGCCTCCGCTGCAGTGTCCTCTTCGCTTCCATATCCATCGGCTGCTTCAAGGAAGAGTTCCACGGCCGTGGAAAACTGTCCGTTTTTCTCTGCCTGTTCCGCCGCCATTCTCATTGCATTTGATTTCGATTTCGTGGACGCGCCAAGAGTCGCCGCGAGTCTGTATGCGTCGGAGGACTCCTTTGAGAGTCCTTCAAGTGCCAGGCAGTCCGCTGCTTCCATGGCGGAACGATAGCGGAGCTGCCGTGCAAGCGATTCTGTGTTGGCAAGTTGTATGAACAATTCGCTTGAACTTCTGCGTTCGCCAAGGGCTTTTCTTGTTTCGGCGAGACGGATTGTGACCATGTTGTCGGCTGGAATTTGTTCATGCAGAGCGGTGAGGAGATTTTTCGCCTGTGCGGTATCGCCTGAGATGATGAGGCATTCAGCCTGCTGTTTTATGGCTTCCTGCGCGTGCTGCGTTGAGGGGGCGACCTTTGAAGCGGCGCCGAAGATGGCGGCTGCATCCTTGCGGAGGTCTTTTGTCTGACAGGCAAGTCCCATTTCCCAAAGAGTGTCCCACCATTGATTGTCGGCGGTTGCAGGGAGTGCTTCCGCAAGTTTTTCAGTGTTATAGAAATTGACCGCCTCGTGTATTTTGGCTTCGCCGACATCGCATCGAATCTGGAGCAGCTTCAGATCTATGCGCTCTTTGTCGGAGATGTTCGATTGTGCAAGCAAGGCAAGCGTGGAGCGGGCTTCCGACCACTGTGCCTGTCCCAGTTGTGCTTCAAGATATCTCCATGCGAGAGCGGTATTTTCCTGCGTGCCTATTCCCGTGGATTTGAGGGCGTTCTCAAGCGCGTTCGTGGTTTCCGCCCATCTTGCGGTTGCGTTCCAGACATCGGCGACCGCGCAGAGGAGATCAGGAGAGCTTTTCATGGATGGATCGGCAAGAAGCGGCTCGAGAAAATACATGGCCGTCGTATAGTCCTTCAGCATGATGTTTGCCTTTTCTGCGGTCAAATACAAATCTGTGAAACCAGGCACCTCAGAAGGGTTTTCCCTGGTGGCTAGAAATTCGTTGATTGTTGTCAATGCGCTGGAAGGTGCCTTGTCGAGAAGGTATGCCTTTGCCAGCAGTCGGACTGCCTTTGCGCGGTCCGCATCGGTTTGCGCTTCATTCGCGAAGAGCGTAAAGTATCTGATGGCGTTCTTGTAGAGACGATCCTCCATGGCCTGTTCGCCGTAGCTGCAGTTCATGGATTTGGCGGGTGCCTTGGTCTCTGGAAACAAGAATGCGCCATCATCCGCGGCAAATACGTGAGATGCCGCGAAGGTTGTCAACATTGCCAGCAGAGCGAGAACTATGGAGAAATTGCTCTTCATTGGTTATTGAAAGGCTTGTGGAATTGCTGTTCGGTAAAGGCGGTTTTCTGTGGATCAGTAGGCGGCTTCTACAGGAACTTTCGTCTGGATGATTTTGCCCAATGCCTTTGTGATTGCCTTTCTGAAGGCATCAGGCAGGATCATTTTTTTCTTGTCGAGCTCGATGGGAACTTCGACGACGAACTGATTCTGTGGGTCTCTTGCACGATTGTCGTGCATGTTTCTGCTGATGTGGCCGCTGAATTCCAGCGTGTCGTTTTCGGAAAGGCGAATCTGCTTGATTGTGATGGTGCAGGCAGACGAATATTTTGCGCCGGTGCTGTTTGAGATTGCTTCGCGAAGGATGTCGCGGATGAGTCTGTCCAGCGGAATTGCCCATGCGCCGTCTTTGACTTCTTCAAGCGTGCCTTCGGTCGTGACATATCTCATTTGGGTGCTGCTGAGATATTCAGGGAGTTTGACGTTTTCCAGATAGAAGGTCTCGGAAAGATTGATTGCAGGAGCGTCCAGCAGATAAGTCTTCTGCTTTGATTCGTGGATGCATCCAGCGAGCAGAACGGCGGCAATTGCGATTGTTGTTACGTTGAAGAGTTTCATAGAATTTATTTTCCAAGAATCAGCGCTTGGGGATTTTTGTTCATTAATTCAAGGAAGTTGGCGAGTTGAGTCAGGACGCGCTGGCATTCATTTAGAGTGTCTTCCAGTTTTTCGTGTTCCAATGAGCCTGGTTCTGTAATCGCCTGTGCAGAGTCGAGCAGTCTTCTTGTTCGTTCGAGATCATCTTGAGCGACATTCAGGGCTGCATTGAATTTTTCGAAAAGAGCTGTGACGTCTGGCCGCGATTCGTCAAGGAATCCATTCAGTTCGCGGACAAGCGTCTTCGTGTCGGCCACGGTATTTTCGATATCTGGCTGGATTCGTTCCAGAGTGCCGTTGACCCGCTCCATCATGATGTCGAATTTGTTGCTGATGGACTGCATCTTTTCAATCAGCTGCGGAAGATTGTCTTTGAGTTCAGAAGACGAAGCGGATAGGTTTTCCGAAATGGTCGCGATGTCCTGAAAAAGCTTTTCCGCGCCGCCGTCATTGACGAATTGCGCGAGTTGCTTTGTGGCGTTTTTCAGGCTTGCGATCTGTTCCGCGAAGGTCTCTTCGTTCATTTTTGAACTGAGTCTTTCAAGAAATGAGAGATTGGAGGGAATGATTCCCTTCTGCCAAAGCTTTGCGACAAGGCCTTCTGGTTCGTTCAGATTGTTGCTGGCGAAATTCAGTGACACGTAGATCTGTCCCGTAAGCAGTGACAACGTGCCTAGTTCTGCGCGCAGATTGTAGTCCTTGACCATGATTCCAAGAAAATGGTTCGCCCTTGTTTTGTTTGTGGAAGGGCGGTTCAGAAATTTCAGGAAGCCATTGGAATAGTATCCAAGACGTTCTGGAAATATCTTGATGTGGATTTCAACGGGAAGGAAATCCTGCGGGAGGTTGGAGGCGTCTTCTTCAAGCAGATGGTCCTGCGGTGCAAGATTGATGCCTGAGACTTCGCCAATGGATATTCCACGGAACATAACGGGCGCGCCGACGGATAGTCCTTTGACGCTGTTTGTGAAATACAACCTGTATGATATGTATTCCTGCGTCCATTTGTTTCCGCCCATGGCCACGATTAGCCCGACTAGAAGAACCAATGCGGCAATTACGAAGATGCCGATTGTGGTGACTTGTTTAGTGGACTTTTTCATGTGAGTTGAGGCGTATGCGGGTTTCTGGCGTCAGTAGATCGTAGTCGTTCTTCCGTTCGCCCTGGTGAGAAATTCGGTGATTTCAGGGGCAGGGGGATTTTTCAGCAACTGCTGCGGAGCCCCGCGTCCGAGAATCGAATGGCTGTTTGGATCCAGATAGACAGCATCCGAGCCGATGTTGAAGATGCTGTCCAGATCGTGTGTGACGATGACGAGCGTTGTTCCGAGAGAGTCCCTCAGTTCAAGGATGAGCTGATCAAGATTCATTGCGCTGACTGGATCAAGTCCGGCGCTTGGTTCGTCGAAGAAGAGTATCTGCGGATCAAGTGCCAAAGCCCTTGCGAGGCCTGCGCGTTTCTGCATTCCGCCTGAAATTTCGGCAGGGTAGTAGCCGCCGAAACCTTCAAGCCCTACAAGTTCAAGCTTTCATGCGCATAGGTCTTCTATTTCCTTTTGGGAAAGCGTTGTGTACAAATTCAGCGGCAGAGCGATGTTCTCGGCAAGAGTCATGGAACTCCAGAGGCCGCATTTCTGATATAGAATGCCGATGTTCCGCATCAGAAGATTGCGTGCCGTTTCGTCTAGATTCCAGATGTCCTGTCCGAGGAGCCTAATGGTTCCTGCTGCGGGTTGCTGAAGGCCGATCATGTGTTTCAGCAGCGTGGATTTGCCACATCCAGAAGGTCCTATGATGAGAAAAACCGAACCCGCCTCCACGGTGAAGTTCAGGTCCTCCATGATCACTCTGCTGCCGTATGCCATCGTCAGATGGCTTACTTCGATTGGCGTTTCAAGCGGCTTCATGGCTATGCGGACGGCTTCAGACCTTGAGTATCACCGTAAGGACGGTTATGAGCGATGTGGCAAGCACTATGCAGACGATGCTGTAGACAACGGCGGCAGTCGTCACGCGGCCGACTGCGGCGGCGCTTCGTCCGCAATGCATTCCCTGGTAGCATCCGCAGCATGCGTCGAGTATGCCGAGCACGAAGCATGTTATGAGTCCGACAGTGAGATCGCTCAGTCGCGTTGTCGTAATCAAGGTATGTATGTACGCGTGGGGAGGCAGTCCCATGCCCAGAACCGCCACAAGCATGCCGCCGAGAATGCTTGTGAAGTCTGCGAAGATCGTGAGAATCGGAAGCATCAGGCTCATTGCAAGAAAGCGCGGCAGGATTAGAAAATCCGTATGCGGGATGCCTAAGGTCTGCAGCGCGTCAAGCTCTTCGTTGACTTGCATCGTGCCGAGTTCAGCCGCATAGGAGGCGCTTGTCCTTCCGGCCATAACGACTCCGACCATCGTCGGCGCCATGAGTCTCAGCATTCCTATTCCGACCAGACTGGCGACGTACTGCTGCGCCTGAAACCATTTCAGAGGAATGGAGCCGACGAATGCAAGTATCAGTCCCATCAGAAAGCTGATGAGTGAAGTGATCGGCATCGCCATTGGTCCGCAGGCGAAGAGTTGGTCGCGGAAATCGGTCCATCTCATTTTCGAGCGGAAAGTGGCAAGGCGCCAGATGGAAAGCGTCAGCGCGCCGATGAAATCGACGATTCCGACGATCGTGTCATGCAGTTCGATGCCGAATTTGCCAGCCTGAATCAAAAGCGATTTGTCCGCTTCTGCATCGTCTCGTTTCGCGGCGTGTTTTCTGCCGTATTCACCGAGTTTCAGCAATTTCGCAAGGCCGTCGGGCAGTTTGTCGAAATCGATCCGAAGGCCTTTCTCTTCGGCGTGCATCGCGATTCGCGAAAGGAAGACAAGCAACGTGGAATCCCACTTGCCGAGATTGTCGGCAACGAGTTTCCATGGCGATTCCATCGGATGTTCTCTAAGAAATTCGTCGGCGTCCGGATGGCATGCCCCGCGAAGCCAATCGCCAGTTACGGCGAGTTGACCGTCAATGAGTTTTGCGCTTGCACCAGACATCCTGTTTCGCTACTCCAGAACGCTTGTGTTGCCCTTGAGGTAGTTCGCAAGTTTTTCAAGACCGCCCAGGGATTGGTTCAGAACCTGTATTCTTGTGTTGAGCGCATCGGCGAATTTCGGCTGCTTGAAGATCCATGCCTTGAAGAAGAGCTTTGTCCTTCCTGCGTAGATGATGGCGCTTTCGACTTGCTGTATTGCGCATTCCTGAAGATGCATGTGTATGCGGTCGAAAGCCGTGCGGCAGGCACCTGCAGCGGATGAAAGCAGGCCGAGAATCATCATCTGCTCTGACGGTTGGCAGGGCAGATTTCCGATGATTCCGACTTGCGCCCAATCTATCGAGAGCATGAAGAAAGTATTCGTCAGGGAGGTCAGCATCGACATCGCCTGCGAGAGGGTCTTCTCTTCGTCGCTCAATGTCTCGAAGAATTCACGATCCTGTTTTTCGCATTCGTCAGGATCTTTGTCCATTCTGTCCAGAAACTCCTGGTATTGGAGTTCAAAGGGCGAGTCTTCGTCTTGGTAGAGCGAATCTCCAGGAGGGGGCAGACATGTGAGCGTCTCAAGGGAATTGAGAAAATCCTTCGAGAAGCCCTTTCCGACCAGATCGCTGTAGGAGAGGTCTTCGCAGGCCGGCAGCGTTCTGTAT
>JAKSPA010000107.1 GCA_024405235.1 Lentisphaeria bacterium | reverse complement strand
GATACGCAGTGCCTCTGCGCTGCGGCCTTGCTTGAATCTGAGCCATGCGACGGAATCCATGATGGCTGGATTGTTTGGTTCTTCTGCGTAAGCGATTTCAAGGAGGCGCTCTGCTTCATTGAGATCGCCGCCGTTGATCAAAAGCGTGTATCCGAGATAATTGGCGGCCGAGGCGTATTTCGGATTGAGTTCGAGCGCCTTGTAGAAGGCTTTTGCCGCTTCTGCCTGATGGCCGCATTTGTCTTCCGTCATGCCTAGTTGCATGTAGAATTCGGCGGTCAGTTTGTCGGGCATGTCGGTTTCCATTTTCCGCAGGTGCGGCAGTGCTTCTTCAAAGAGTTCTTCTTCGATAAGCAGTATGGTCAATTGGTTTGCGTCTGCCTGCGTTGGTTTCTGAATCATTCTGTTTAGTTCGAGGGCCCGTGCCGTGTTTCCGCTCCAGAAGTAGTACTTGATGAGCATTCTGCAGGCGTGGTCCGGAGCAGCGCCTTGAGGCAGGCTTGCCAGGCACATTTCGCCGACGGTCTGGTTAAGCATTATGAGATTTGCGTCAATTGCGCTCGGCATTTTTTCTCTCAGTTCCGTGGTGTATCGGTCCACAAGATCGCTGATTTGCGACGCCAGTCTGAAGCGCAGTCCGCGATTGTCAATCGCCGCGATGAAATTCAGAATCAGCGCTATTGTCTCGTGGTCGTTTGCCCTGATCGCCGCAAAAATGGTTTTCAGGCAGATGTCGCAACGCGTGTCGTCATCGATTCGCCAAAAATTAACCACGAAAGCGCTTCCCATGATTCCCGTGAGTGCGCTCCATGCATTTGCCTTTGCGAGCTGCTGCCATGCGAATTCGTAGATGTCTGGCATTTCATCTATGAAATCGTTGTCGTTGGTCAGTTCATTGCAGTATTCGTTTGCAGTATCCTCGTCAACCATCGTGTAGAGGTAGCCGAGATACATGATTCTCAATGCAGTTTCTTTCTGCAACGCTGGATTTTCATCCATCGCATCGAAGATTCTTTCAAGCGACTCGTAGTCATGTTTTTCGGAATATATCGTCGCCGCCTGAATGATTATAAGCGGTTCCGTAGGAAATTTTTCAAGAAGTTCAGGAAGCGCCTTGTAGGCATCGTCTAATTTTCCTGCGATGAGCAGCGCCGACAGATAGGCCGCCTGAACATTTCTGGAATCAGGAGCCTTTTCTTTAAGTGCGGTCAATTCCTTCAAGGCCTGCTCCTGAAATTCCGGAAGTTTTCTGATTCGCAGAAGGGACTTCAGGGCAGTTTCACTTTCCGGATACATTTCCAGAATGCCGAAAATCTTCTTTGCGCATTCTTCAAGATATTCCAGTTTCTCTTGTTCGGAGAGTTTTTCAAATGCGCCAGTGCGGTAAAGACTTATGGCGTAGTCCGTCAGCGCCTTTGCCTCTTTTTTCGCTTCCGGCGACAACTCGACTTGCTTTGCTGTAATTTCAGCAGGAATACATTCTATCTCGCGCCATTTGGCTTCTGCGTAGAATAAGGCGCAGAATATCAGCAGATATGGTAGAATTGGCTTCATTGTGAAGAATAAAGTGACTGAAATAGAAAAAGCGTCACCGTCTTGTTGGAACGATGGCGCTTTCTCTGTTTAGGGGATTTTCATCAGCAAGAACTACTTGTTCTTGTGGCGCAAGGCCTTGCGGATCTTGTCCCTCTTGTGCTTCGCAATCTTCTTGCGGCGCTGCTTTTTAACGGAGCCCATTTTGAAGTCCTCTCGTGTTGTTTGTTTTATTAAAAGAAAAATCGGCAGATACGTAATGTAACGCTTCTAGCGAGTTTTTCAAACGCACAAGCGCAAAGTTGACGATGCTAAACTGCTAAAAAGTTGCTTGACAAAAGTCTAAGGGGCATTTCACAATCTATGGCGCCGCATTGAAATATGGCATGAAATGGATTGAATCGACGAAAAGCGGTGGCGTTCCTTTGCTTTTTTCGCCTCTTTTCACGGTTATTGACACAGAATCCGATGTCGCTTTGAAAACGGTCTTGATGTGGTTGAAGGTCGGTTTGTCTGGTTTCAGAAAGTCGTTCAACTGTCGTGTGCGGGATTCGACGACTTCTGCGCCATCCACCAGAATTTCAGCATCGTAGAGAATTTCTCCGCCGTCCTGCGTCGGATCGACGAAGAGCGTGCTGACGCTGTACATTCTGCCCGCCATAAGGCCCTTGACAATCTGCGTTGCGCCTGATTCGCAGCTTTCCAGGCGAAGCATGTTCGCAGTGCTGTGTGGGTAGTATGGCGAGGCTGGCAGGCCTGCTTCATTGGCCTTGACGAGCGATGTCTTTCCGAAGCATTTCCATGAGCCGAGAGATTCCCATTCGGCGTTCTTGAGCAGGCGGTTTTCGATCGTGAATCCGAATTTGGGCGAGAGCATTTCGGTCTTTCCTTCGACTGCATAGTGATTTACAAGCAGCGTGTACCATCGCAGTATTTCTGGATCCGTATAATAAGAAGTCCATAGGCTTATTCCGCCGAGATTCTTCATGGACGGATTGTTTGCAACAAGATTGACTTGCATTTCAAGAAACACTTTGAAATCGACATAGGCGTTGATGTCAAGAAACTCGTAGGTGCCTGGCGCCACGACAATTCTCGAATAGTCTCCTGCCGCCTTTCTGAAACCGTCTATTCTCTGGCGGTATCTCAGATCAAATTCACCGCGCCAGTCGCGCGTATTGGCGTATGATTCCCACAGCAAGACGCCGTTTATTTCATCAAGTGTCTTCAATAGCGGTCTTGAATCTTCGCTAAGGGCATCCCATGGCAGGCCCAGCCATGCCCATAATGTCATGTCCGTGTGTTTCTGATGCCACTCTTTCATGGCGTCGAATATCTCCTGCTTGAAGCCGCTGCCTGGATTCGTATAGCCAAGCGCCGCATCGCTTGGATCCTTGAGGCCGGCGGGAATGACGAATTCATCTGTGGTGAAGCCGTCACGGCCAGGAACCGAAGCCTCCTCCCAGTGTGCGAGACATTGCTTCGCGTCGGGATAGACGCCGCTGTTTCCGATAATGCGCCGACCTTCCGCTTTCCATTTTGTGATTTCAGGATGCATTGGGGCGTTCAGCAGCAGCACTGGAAATGCGTCAAGGACGTTTTCCCGAAGGAAATTCCAGTTGTATAGGAACATTCCCGCGCGGCCGGAAGTCTTTCTGTCCGTTGGAATGTGGACCATTTCGTTTGTGTCGAAATGTCCGCACATCTGGTAGAACATGTTGTTTCCGATGCGTTTCGCGGATTTTACAGTCGTGTTGATCGTATAGTCGCCGTTTTCGAGCCATGCAACCGCCACGTCATTGTGTGAAAGGACGCTGACACTGTTCTTCTCGGATTGGAAAACGACCTCCTTTGGCAGTTCGCCTTCCAGACGAACCCATCCGTCTCGCGGCAGCGTGAATGCGCTGCCTGAGGCGGAGTGAGTGACTTTGAGATTGGTGACGATGTTGTTGTCGGCGAGCAGAAGCAACGATAGAGAAACAATGACTGTACAGACTCTGCAATTCATCTTGCGGTAAATGTGTATAATGTGGCAGTGATCAAAAGATAACAAAAAAGGTGCAGAGGAAATATTCACTGCACCTTTTTGAGGGATTCTCATGAAGTCGCGAGGCAGGCCTTGCGACTTCTTCCGTTTGGAGCAACTACCTCTGGTCGCCGCCGATGCAGTTCACACCAGGGAACCAGTAGTATTCCATGTAGTAGCCGCCAGTGGTATTGCCGCCGAGACTTGCCTTGGCGTTGCTGATTGGCTCCACGTGGCCGTCGGCAAGTGCGAGGTTGCACATGCTGCTGTGGCGGCAGAATTTTGCGCGGTCGTTTGCATCGCGGATGAAAGAATTCGGGAAGAAGAGAGGCGATGTGAAATCAGGGGTGCCAAGCACATTCGCTCTGTTGCCGTCAAGAATGTTGACGAAGATAGAGACGTACTATATGGAGGAGATACGGTGCCAAGTCGCCGAAAGGCGGGAGTTCTCGATGCCCCAGTCGCCCCATCCGCGCGTGTTGGCGTAGTATGACTTGTAGTAGCCTGCGCCGATATTCGACACATAGGAGATATTGCCCATGACTCTGTCTCCAGGCGGGCATGATGGGCAGTTGAGAACCTTGTGCCATGAACCTTTGTCTTCGCCACCGCCCATCGTGGATGCAGGGTCCTTCGAGGCCCATTCCTTACCAGTCATAGGCGCTCCTGGAATCAGGGGATTCAGCGTGAACCAATAGGTGATGAGAGCATTGTCGATGGAGGCATTCCAGAAATCGACTTCTGCATCGTTGACACCGTATGCATTCGGCGGGAGATAATCGTCGTAGTCGTTGGTGTAAAGCAAGTTGCCAAGTTCGATTTGTTTGAGGTTGTTGACGCAGGAGATTGCGCGTGCCTTCTCGCGTGCCTTTGAAAGTGCTGGCAGAAGCATTGAGGCGAGAATGGCGATGATGGCGATTACGACCAACAGTTCAATCAGAGTGAAAGATTTTTTCATTGTTTTGATTGTTTTGTTTGTTATGGAGGAAACTTAATCCGTTAAGTTAATGACGGTATTATATGTATTATCGTATAATTTGTATGAAAAACCTTTGTAATTAGGCTGAAATATGTTGAAATTCGGATTTTTTTAGACGGCTTTACAAAAAAGAACTGGAAGTGAATTTTTACGAAACGCTGTGTTCCCCAAGATGACAGGGACGGTTAAAAAAATAGTCTCAGCGCCTGGCGTCTCTGCGTTTTCGTTCAAACGCAAAATCGGTCCCGCAGATGCCAAAAAAGACCCCTTCCAAATGCTAGAATCGCGCCACAGCGATTCTGGTGGTCCTGACGCTATGCCCCCCCCCATTATGGTATATTTATCCCTTGCGGCCGAGAAGGCCCTAAATTGGCCATTTCTGGAGCCTTTTTGCTTTTTGGGGCCTTTCGGCGTCAATTGTTCAATACTTTCGCACAGGATATTTCATGTAAAGCGATTTGATATATTCCTCTCTTCTTTTTTGGGATTCGGCGTCTTCCAAAGTCTTTTTGATTTGCTTTTTGATTTCAGCGGTCAGTTCGGCCTTTCCGCCGCCTTGTTTCTCAAGGAGTTTGACGATGTAGATTCCGTTGCCGATTTCAAGCCCTTCCGTTGCGGTTTCGCCTTGCTTCAGTGCGACAACGCATTTTTCCAAAGACGGCGCGAGTGCGTCCATCCATCCGAGATCTCCTCCTTCGGCGGCATTGGCTCCCTGAGAGTATTTTCGTGCGACACTTGCGAAATCCTCTCCGTTTGAGAGCAGAGTGCGGATTTCATTCAGAGTCTCCTGCGTTGCATCCGCCTTTTTGAGCATGATTGCCTGAATGTGGTATTTCGCAGGCGTTGCGAACTCATTGACATGTTCGTTGAAATAATTCTGAATCTGCGATGTGGTGATGAAGATGTTCCGTTGTGTCTTGTCGTAGAGGAGCATTTCGACTGCGATTTGCTTTCGGATATCCTCTTCGAACTCCTGGTAGGTGGTGTTTTGGGCGTGGAGGAGATCTCTAAAGCGTTCTTCATTGGAATTTGCCGCGGAGCGAATGACGCGGTCGATGCGTTCCTGCACGATATGCTGCGGGACTTTTGCCTTCATTTCCAGAAAGTCGAGCCACACCAATTCGTTCGTAATCAGTTCGTCAAGCTGCGCTTCGCGGATTTTGGCGATTTCAAGCATCCGCTGTTCCTGCGTCAGCGTGTGTGGGAGCGTTGATTCCTGCTGTTGAGACGCGACGCGGACATCGAAGGCGGTGATGACTTTGTCCGAAACTCTTGCGAGAACTGCGTCGCTGATTTCAACTGCGGAGAGTGCCGCGAGCAGTATTGCATTAAGAAGGAGGATTGTTTTTTTCATGGAATCGTTTATTTAGAGGGAAGCGGTGGCAGGCCTGGAATGGCGTTGTATTTGTCGCGAACGATAGTCGCATCTCCGCGCATGCCAGTGTTTTTGAGGATGTCGAGCAGTTCGGATACGGCGGCGACATAAACATTCGGCGAAGCTACCTGATCGGTGGCCTTCTCGCGCGATGCTTCGTATTCCAGTCGGATCTGTTGATATTCCCAAATGGCTTTCTGATCATTTCCTGCTCGATGGTAGCATCTTGCGAGGATGAGTCTTGCTCTTGCCAGAAGGATTCTATCTCCGCCGCCGTTTTCTCGAATGAGTTCATTGGCGTATTTCTGTGCGGTCTCGAAATCTCCAGACGCATAGACAAGTTCCGCAAGGCGTCCTTCCGCCGCGTATGCCAGAAGCGTCTTGTTTGCCTTTTCGCGGGCTGTTTCGAAGGCTTCTTTCGCGCCGTCGGTGTTGTTTCGGAGCGAAAGGAGAT
>JAKSPA010000106.1 GCA_024405235.1 Lentisphaeria bacterium | reverse complement strand
GAAGTGCCTGCAACGGTCGCCTGCTGTCTCCGGAGGCCTCGTTCAGACGCCCTTCAAGCCATTCCAACGGCCTGCAGCCGCACTGATGCAACCAAAGAGCTCCAGCGGCCAAACGCCTCCAAACGCTATGTAACGGCCGCCCGCCATAGAGATTCCGTGCTATGTTCTGCGTCGTCATGCCCCTCTGCCACCATTAGTTCCATGCATGTTTCACCCATTCTCTGAAACATGGCAGAATCTCGGTAGTCGTCGGATCAGGCAGCAGCCCAGCCGTTCCGAATATCAGCGCGGTCAGTGCATTTCTGTCGTTTGCGTATTCAGCAAGCGCGGACAAAGGCAGAGCCTGCGCAAGAGCTCTGAACTGTTCGCGATTGGCCGAGTAGCCCAGCGCCTCGAATATCCGTTCGTAGAGCGACTGCTCCAAGCCGCTTTCGCCACCTCTTCGAAGCAATTCGCGTCCATGACGACTGAAGCGAGCCGCACCTGCATCGGACAGTATCTTGCGAAGATGTTCGTCGTCCGTCAATGCCCATCTTAGCGCGCAGGCCCCTGGCTGGATTTCCCTCGCATGCGGATAGAATGCCGCTTCAACCGATTGCAGAAATTGTTCCCAACTCGGCTGGAGGTGGTTTTTCAATTCAAAAGTCGCCATTCCATGAATTTTGGACGATTCCGCCATATCGTCTTCCCATACGACATGAAGCACCACGCTGTCATAGGCTGGATCGTTCTGGTGTCCATGTGCGAACCAATCAGACGCATATCGATGCACCTCCACGTCGCCTCTATGCAATTGTTCATCCAAAAGAACAGCGGCCCCGCGAAAATCCGGCCCTTTGGCGCGATTCCACAATCCTGTCGAAACAACGCGCAACGGCCTTCCGTCGACACAGACCGGCCTTACGCAAAGCAATCGCTCATTCCATATTATCTGCAAGAATCGTTCGCTGAATGGACACTTTTCCATATTCCCTCACATAACTCCTTTCTGGATGGCTTCTGCAAGAAAAACTCCCTCGCGGCATCTTGTGACTTGTGAAACTTCATAAGCACACAAAGGGCCACTCCATAATCTATTATCACTATAACACTTTACAATAAAACGACTTAAAAGTCATAAAAATACTATATTATCATAGGAATAAAATGCCTTTCTGACCATAGTGTTTTCTTCAACAACAAAAAAGCCCCGCCATTCATCCCAGAATATGGACGAACTGCGGGGCCCTTGCTTTCGGAAAAGCCTTGCGACTACTTTTTGCGATAAGAGATTCTGCCCGTGGTCAAATCATAAGGCGATATCTCCACAGTCACTGCATCTCCTTCAAGAATGCGAATGTTGTTTTTGCGCATCTTTCCGGAAATTCCCGCGATGACTTCGCTACCGCCGGCGGTCAGTTTTACGCGGAAACGAGTGTTCGGCAGGACTTCGGTGACAACACCTTCCATTTTCAGGCAATCGGTTTCTTTTGGCATACAGTCAGGATTTCAGGGTTCTTCTTTGTTATTAGGATTTGATTTTCAAAATGCGCTGAAAGCGAATGGTCAAGAGTACGGCATGTCCAGCGGTCCGCGGCGTCTATCTCTATGCGCCAATCGCCGACATTCACCATCGGTTCGATGCAGATAATCATGCCAGGAACCAATCTCGGACTCTTCGCACGCATACGGAAGTTCGGCACCTCTGGCGGTTCGTGCATGTGCTTGCCGCAACCATGACCGACCATGTCGCGAACGCAACTGAATCCGGCGGATTCGACAACACGCTGAACCGCTATGCTGACATCGTTGACGGTCGCGCCATCCACCGCAGCCGCTATGCCTGCCTTGAGCGACTCCTCTGTCACAGACATCAACTGGGCAGAAAGCTGATCCGGCGAACCGCCTGCGCAAACCGTGCGGGCGTTGTCACCATAGTAGCCATCCACTTCGACCACGACATCAATTTTCACCAAGTCGCCGAATTGTATGATACGATCGGCGCGGCCAATGCCATGCACGACTTCATCGTTCAGCGAAATGCAGACCTGTCGCGGAAATCCATGGTAGTTCAGACTGCCGCTTCTGCCGCCGACCTCTCTGATGAACTCTCCTGCAAGATTGTCGAGATCAAGAGTGGACAGGCCTGGCTGAACGGCATCGCAAAGCCGCGAAAGCACTTCCGCAGCGGCCTGGGCGGCCACGCGGACTTTCGCGACTTCACGCTCGCTATACAGTTGTATGCGTTCTACGGCCATGGACCTAGATTCCCAATGCTTTCATCAGAACGGCATAGTTTTGCTCGATGGGAGCGTCGCCGTTGTTCGAGACGACCAGTTCGCCGCGATTGCGATAGTAATCGATTACGGGAACGGTCTGCTCGTCATAGATCTTCAGGCGGTTGATGGCCGTCGCCTCAGTGTCGTCGGAACGCTGGATCAGAGCGGCACCGCACTTGTCGCAGATGCCCTCCTTCGCGGGCGGAGCGGTGAATACATTGAAACTGGCGCCGCAGGCCTTGCAAAGACGGCGACCAGTCAGGCGCTTCATCAAAATGTCGCGCGGGACATCCACAAGAACGGCAACGCCGCTCTCGTAGCCATGCTTCGCCAGAATGCCAGTGAGGCTCTCGGCCTGAGCGCTTGTGCGCGGATAGCCGTCCAGCATCACGCCCTTCGCCTTCGCATCGTCCTTGGCAAGACGGTTGTCGACCATCTCCGTGACGATTTCGTCTGAAACAAGAGCGCCGGAAGCGATAAGTTCCTTCAGGCTCTTGCCGAGTTCGGTTCCAGCCGCCATCTCGTCACGAAGCAACTGACCTGTGGAAATGTGAATCACCTCAGTCTTTTCGCAGAAGATTTCGCCGAGGGTTCCTTTGCCAGCGCCTGGAGCGCCAAGAAAAATGTATGCTTTTGACATTTTTGATTTTTCCTTTTGTGATGTTACTGAGGTTTACGACATTGAAACATGTCTTTATACTTAATATAGCACGTACATGACAACGCGCCCCATTTTCGTGACATTCTCCGACTTGCAAATGTCGTCCAAGGCATTACATTAAGCAACTTTCCGTGCAATCATGCATCGATGACGTCTGTTTCCGGCCGCCCTCGACCCGCAAAAAGCATGAGACACACGATTACAGAAAGGCTCCTGCGGTGTTTTTCCCGCAGGTCACAAGTCCGGAAAGATCATGGACGGTTTTCTGCCGTCTGAAACACAACCAACAAGGAACAAGACACATGAAAGTCAGAGCATCAGTCAAGCGGATGTGCAACAACTGCCAGATTGTGAAGCGCGCCGGAGTCCTCCGCGTGATTTGCAAGAATCCACGCCACAAGCAGCGCCAGGGCTAATAGCCACTTCGTCAAGCAAAAGGCAAACCAAAAAGTAAAGTTAGGAAAACCTAAAATGCCTAGAATCCTCGGTGTTGATATCCCGAACAACAAGCAGACGGTGATCTCCCTGCAGTACATCTACGGGATTGGTCCCGCAATCGCAAAGGCGATCTGCGAAGAAGCAAAACTGGACCCCGTCAGAAAGGCGTCCGAACTCTCTCAGGATGACATCGCGAACATCCTGAACGTTCTCCAGGAAAAGTACACTGTGGAAGGTGACCTGCGCCGTCAGGTGGCCAACAACATCCGCAGACTCATCGCCATCGGCAGCTATCGCGGCACACGCCACCGCAAGAATCTCCCTGTCCACGGACAGCGCACAAAGACGAACGCCCGTACTCGCAAGGGCTCCAAGAAGACCGTCGGCGCAATCCGCGACCGTACCGAGCGTAAGACCGCGGCCTCCGCGGCAGAGGCCAAACAGGCAGCAGCCACCAAGAAATAGCCCTGCACGCAGAATCAACGATGCGAGCGCATCGCGATTCTCCGCACACTTCGCTAAGTGCAATAACCCCTTAATTAAATTGTTTTGGGCGGCTTGAAAAACCGTCCCGAGGAGAAATAACCATGGCTGAAGAGTCAAAGGAAAAGAATGTCGCGACGCAGGAAGCGCCGGCCGCCGCTGCCGTCGCCACCTCCGTCCCAACCGCTGAGCAGATTCTCGCGGATGACAAGGCTGTCACCGCTATCCAGAGCCGCCGCGCAAAGGGCGCACGCCTCGTCCAGGCTGGCGTCGTTCACGTCGACTCCACTTTCAACAACACGCGCGTCGTGATCACCGACCCGCAGGGCAATGTCCTCTCATGGTCCACTGGTGGCAAGCTCGGCTACAAGGGCTCCCGCAAGAGCACTTCCTACGTCGCACAGGTCATCGCCGGCGACGCCGCAAAGAAGGCTATGCTTACCTACGGCCTGAAAGAGGTCGAAGTCGAAGTCAAGGGCCCAGGCCAGGGCCGTGAATCCGCTGTCCGTGGAATCGCGCTGGCTGGTCTTGAAATCACCGTCCTCCGTGACGTCACTCCGCTGCCGCACAACGGCTGCCGCCCCCCGAAGAAGCGCCGCATCTAACTGGTCGCTGCCGTCGGCGCGCGGGCGCCTTTGCCCACGACGCCTAAACCGAAGGAAAAGACACGCAATAAGAAATTAAGTGTCATAAACTAAGGAGAAACAATTACATGGCAGGATCGGATAATTTTGAAATGCCCAGCACAATGGAGATGAACACTGCGACCGCAACTCCGCGTCACGCAAAATTCATCACTGAACCCTGGGAAAACGGATTCGGCAACACTCTTGGCAACTCGCTCCGCAGAGTCTTGCTCACAATGATGGAAGGTGTTGCCGTCAGTTGCATCCGCATTGACGGAATCAGCCACGAATTCACTTCCATTCCAGGCGTGATGGAGGATGTCATGGAAATCATCCTCAACATCAAGAAACTGAAGTTCCGCTGCGACGGCTCTCTGCCGCGCACTCTGGAGCTCGTTGCCAGTGAAAAAGGCGAAGTCACAGGCGCCGCAATCAAAGAAGACGGCGTCGCTGTGGTTCTCAACAAGGACCTCAAGCTCTTCACCCTCACAGCAAACCTCAAGGACAAGCCCATCCGCATCGAACTGGATCTGGACAAAGGCCGCGGTTATCGCCCCAGCGAACGCAACAAGCGTGACGAGCAGCCCCTGAATTCCATTCCAATCGATTGCCTCTTCAGCCCCATCGAGAAGGTTCGTTACGACGTCCAGCCCAGCCGCGTTGGCGAAAACACCAACTACGACCGCCTGGAACTCGAAGTCTGGACAGACGAGCGCATTGATCCCAAAGCCGCAGTCATGAAGGCAGCGCAGATTCTGCGCAGACATCTGGAAGTCTTCGAATTCGGCGATGCGGAAAATGCAAGTTCCGTCATCAAGCTCAACGAAGACGAGCGCAAACTCGTCGAGAAGCTTTCAGCCAACATCTCCACCCTGGGCCTCTCCGTCCGTTCAGTCAACTGCCTCAACCAGGACAACATTCATTTTGTCGGCGAACTGGTTCAGAAGACTGAGGGTCAGATGATGAAGTGCCGCAATTTCGGCAGGGTCTCCCTCAACGAGATTCGTGACAAGCTCCAGGAAATGGGCCTTTCACTGGAAATGACTTTGAACAATAATGTCGCAGAAGAGTTGGCACATAGAATGGCCTCCCAACTGCAGACCACCACTAAGGAGTAATCGCAATGAGACATCGCGTCGCAACATTTAAAATCAACCGCAGCAGTTCCCACGTGCGGGCGCTGCTGGCAAACTCCGTCTGCAGTCTGATCGAGCACAACCAGATCAAGACCACTCTGGTTCGCGCAAAGCGCATCCGCCAGCTGGCCGAGCAGATGCTGACCCTCGCAAAGCGCGGCGATCTGCACGCGCGCCGTCTGGTTGTTGCCAAGCTGCACAACAACACGCTCGTCAAGAAACTCTTTGACGAAGTCGCGCCGAACTACAAGAACCGCCAGGGCGGATACACCCGTATCATGCACCTCGGTCCGCGTATTGGCGATGCCGCCGAAATGGCCATTCTGGCTTTCGTCGAGACCGACGAACAGGTCGAGGCCGCCAAGGCCGCTGCCGCAGCACCCGCTGCTGAAGCCGCTCCCGCCACCGACGCCAAATAGTCATTGAGACATAATGGCCGGCCGTTCCAATTTGGAACAGCCGGCTTTTTTTTCAGCGACACCATCAAATTCAACGGAAACTCTTCCACCGGCGGCAGTACAAAAGGAGACTTCTTCATGGAAGAAAAGCTCCCTTGAGGCGACTACCGTATTCGTGAACGAAACGAAAGCGGAAGACAAAAGCCTTTATTTTACCAAAAGCATGTTCACTCTGGTCAGCACAACCGATTTTCCAGAACGGAAAATGACCGCCAAACTATTCAGGCATGACTGCGGCATGCAGGTGCTGAGTTTGGAAGCTGACGATCCGGAAAATCTATTCGTGCTCTGTCTGCCGACAGATCCGATTGA
>JAKSPA010000105.1 GCA_024405235.1 Lentisphaeria bacterium | reverse complement strand
TTTGTGGCACAAATACGCAAAAGGCCTTTGCATTGAAAAGATTATTTTAGTGCATGTTGTTTGGGATCAATAGAGTATGAATTATTCAGCAGACACTAAGTATATAGTTTCCTATTTTTGAAGTATTTTTTCTGTTCTGCGACCGCGCATAGTCACTATGTAAGGAAGCAGATTGGTAAAAAGGCTCAAAAAGAGCAGAGTACGATAAAGTTTTAGATATTACAGACTACTATTTTGCGCTTCTTCCGTGTTCAGGCTTCCTGCCCTCTCAAGAACCATTCCGTTCTTGGCCTTTCTTTAGCGCACCTCTGGCGAATACCAAAATCCACACGAAAGCGGCATAGAAAAGCATGCTCTGCCAATAGGCGACCTGCGTCACTGGCACGCAAAGGTTGCTTTCCGCGCCGCATGTCGCAAGAAAATCCGTGATTTTCATGGAGGTGCAAATTACAGCCGCCCATATTCCGTCTCCGCATGGCAGCAATGCTGAAAGAAGAATCTTGGCGGGACAGAGCATCAGCGTGATATAGACCATTGCGCCAAGCGGGAGATTTATCAGCGGCGCAAGCAGGCTCACTCTATGGTTTACGCGCATGGAAATTCCTGCGCTGCCAAGCCATGCGGTTCCAGACACGAACAAACCGTTTATCACCCATGAATGGACTTTCGTCAGCCTATGACGACGCAATTCTCTTGGGACCCATGCATTTCTTTCAGACAGAACGTCGTTCAGACGTCGCGTAACAGGCGAAAGCATCAATAGCATCGCGACTATTCCGTATGAATACACGAAGCCAAGGTTCAGGACTACCAGAGGATTGGCCAGTATTCCCGCCGTTCCTGCAAGTCCGAGAGTATTCAGCCACGACGGCACCCTCCAGCGGAAATGCGCATACAGAACAAGAAGCGCCATTAGCAGCGCACGCATGCCAGACGGCGATGCGCCTGTAAGCAACACGTACGCACTGTCCAGAAGCGCCGTCACAGCCCACTGCAACTTCAGGGGCAGTCCGCACCATCTCACAAGCAGCGAAATTATAAGCGCGACCATTCCAACATGCATTCCAGAAATCGCGAAAACGTGCACCGTGCCCGAAGATACCTGTCTGGAACGGCTCTCCGAGGGAATGAATTCGCCCAAACCGAGCCCAAGCGCCAGAAGCATCTGCGCAGACAGTTCGTCTTTCACGCCGCGCAAAAGAAGATCGCCTAGAAGTTCTCGACAGTTCCGGACGAATCTGGAAAAGCGAACCGACATCGTTCTATCTCTTCCGACAAGCGAAAATTCCTCCAGCTGCAATTCACGTAAAATACCATTCGCCTTGAGATATTCGCCGTAAAAACCATTCACGTCGTCCTCAGCGCCAGGCACGCAGACAAGAACTCCCGTTCCTGCCAAAACGTCGCCGACCTCCATTCCACGCAGATTCTCCTTCATGAAAATATCGTCCGTCTGAAGCGACACGCGTCCGGAGGCTTCGCATGGTTCTTTCGACATAACAGTCTGCACCGACAGCATTTCGCCAATCGTCTGTCCACGTCCGACATCCCATTTGCCAAGCCTTCCGCTGCTCATAGGCGTCTGCACAAGCAGCAATTTGAATTTCACACGCGATTCGTCTCGCGGCAGTGCGCCGATATAACTCTGCGTCACGCCCGAAAGAAGCAGCTTTCCCAAAATCCAGACAGAAAAGAAAATCGCCTCGAAGAGCAGCGCTTTCCTCCATGAGGCGCCTGCCGCGCGCAAAAGCGCCAGCAAGAGTCCACCGCAGACCAGAAGCGTCCAAAGTGGCCATTCATGAGCGCTGCAACTCGCGCCAAGATAGCAGGCGACAAGACACCACAGCATCGGTGCCAGTGAAATCAATTGACGCATCGCTTCCTTCATGGTACATATTATACTATGTGGCGAACCATGCCTTGCGGAAATACCACAAAGTGCCAAAAATACCAATCGCGAAACATATTTCTGCCCACATGGCTCACATGGCCCACAATAGTTCCCGTAAAAATTCAAAGGCTTTTGCCAACTCCTTCTAAAAATTGACAAAGTCCTTGAAAAAAAGGTTATATTCTTAAAATTCAAGTTCTTGTTCTATTTTCCCCCTGCATCATGTCAACCACGAGCGCCAACAGCCATAGCTGCGCTTGCATTTTGTGCACGTCGGCTGTTCCGACGCAACCAGTGACATGAAAAAACAAGCCCGCAGACGGAATTTTCCCCGCACACTTTCAAATGTTCCTTCTCATCGACACAGCAAACATCGACGTCATCGCGAAAGCCATGGAATCCTTTCCGCTGGCAGGCGTCACCACATGTCCAACGATCATCGTCAGAGAGAAAAGACCGCTGTGGGACATTCTCAAGGACATTCGCAGCCTGATCGGCAACGAAAGAATGCTCCATGCACAGGTCATGGGAAGCACAGCCGAAGAGATCCTCAAGGACGCCGTAGCATTGCGAAGCCACGTTGACGGAAACTTCTTCGTCAAGGTTCCTGTCACGTTGGAGGGCTTCAGAGCAATGCCGATGCTGCGCCGCGAAGGCATCGCTTTCACGGCAACGACGATTCACAGCGCGTCGCAAGCCATTTTGGCTGCTGAACATGGCGCGTCCTTTCTTGCGCCATACATCAATCATATCGAAGACGCCAACGAATCCGGCGCGGCGCTCGTCCGCCAGGTGGTCGACTATCTTGCAAGCAGGCATCTGGATTCGAAGCTTCTCGCCGCCTCCTTCCGCAATGTCCATCAGATAATGGACGTTCTGAGCGCCGGAGCACACACGGTCACGCTTGATCCGCCGCTCCTTTGGAAGATGGCCGAACATCCGCAAACCGACGCCTCCGTAGCAAAATTCCGCGCCGCATGGAGCGGCTTCTACGGAGAAGAAAAAAACGTCTCCAATCTGTAGCGAATCTCATAAGTCCACAACCACGAACAACATCTAGGCATTTGCAACAGCTGGCATGAAAATAGGCATTCTAGCAGACATACACGGAAATCTCGAAGCCCTTGAAGCGGTGCTTGCGCACGCGCGTCGCGAAGGCGTTAAGAAATTCGTGTGTCTGGGGGATGTTGTCGGATACAATGCGAACCCGCACGAATGCGTGGAAATCGTGCGCAATCTAGACTGCGCGGCAATCGTCAAGGGAAACCACGACTACTATGCGAGCAACGACGAACTGATGTTCAATTTCAATCCAACGGCGTCTCTCGCCGTTAAATGGACGCGCGAAAATCTTACCGACGACGACCGCACCTGGCTCCGCTTCCTTCCATTGACCGCCGATGTCCTGCTTACAGAGCCTCCATCGCATTTCGTTCTAGTTCACAGCACTTTGGACAAACCACAGGACTGGGGATATATATTCAACGAAATCCATGCAGAATCATCGATGAATTTCCAGTGGACGCAACTATGCTTTTTCGGTCACACGCATGTTCCCGTCATTTTTGAAAAGACACTTACGGAACTTCAGATGAACGACACGGAGCATGTTTCCATATACGGCAGCAACAAATATCTGATCAATGTGGGAAGCGTCGGACAGCCCCGCAATCACGATCCGCGCGCATCCTACGGCGTTTACAATGTCGAAGAAGGAACAATCAACATCTTCAAAGTCGAATACGACATTTCCAAAACGCAAAAGAAAATTTTAAAAGCGGGCTTGCCGGTGCTTTGCGCAGACCGCCTGTCATTTGGCCAATAGAGGAAGACAAGTCGTGAAACTCCTGATTGTAAAACCAAGCAGCCTTGGCGACATAATTCATGCAATGCCAGCGGTCGGGCTGCTCATGGAATGTCTTCCGGACGCAGAGATAACGTGGGTTGCCAACGACAATCTCGCATCCGTAGTCTCCCTGGCCGCAGGAATACGCGTCATTCGATTTCCGCGCAAGGCGCTAGGCAAGCTCTCCTTCGGTGCGCTGCGCGCTTTTCTGAAAGATCTCAGGCAGGAAAGCTACGATGCGGTTTTGGATTTTCAGGGACTTCTCCGCAGCGCGCTGATCTCGCGTTTTGCCCATGCGAAGGCACGATACGGCTTTGCGAATGGCCGTGAAGGCTCTCCGCACTTCTACACGAAAGCGGTGGCGCTTCCTGCTGAAATTCGCCACGCAGCCGAAAAGAATCTCTTCTTCGCGAAGAGCTTTCTGCAGGATCAAGGCATAACGGATTTTCCGCTGGAATGCGCTGAATCAAAGAACATTACAGTGCCAGAGGCGTGGATGGAAGAAGCCGTCGCACTGCAGAAGGAACACGGACTTCTCGGCAAAAAGCTCCTTGCGGTAGGATGCTCTTCCCGCTGGAACAGCAAATCATGGCCTGTGAAATACTTCGCTGACGTATTGAAAATCGTCGCGGAACGACGGCCCGATGTCGGCATTTGGCTTCTCGGAGGGCCAGACGAAGCGCAACGCGCAGAATCGCTGAAAGACGAATGCGATTTGGAGAACGTGGTCAATCTGGCGGGAAAGACCTCCATGGGCGCATTGACCGCCTTGCTACACGAGTCGGCGGGACTTTTCACGAACGACAGCGGACCGATGCACATCGCCGCACTGCTCGGCGTCCCGTGCGTGGCGAATTTCGGCTCCACGGATCCGACTCTCACGGGACCGTATGGCCCGAAGGGCAGACACTTCATCGTCGCTTCCGATTGTCCCAAAGCCCCCTGTTTCTGCCGCGAATGTCCACGCGGCGACAACGCCTTGTGCTGCAGCAATACCGACCGCACGATGGTCGCTGAGGAAATTCTGAAAAGGCTCGATGCCAGAGATTGAGAATCGCAATGAAAAATATCTTTACCATAACCGTAGGACCGCTGGCGGAAAACTGCTATGTCGTCTATGATGAAGAAGACAAACGCGCACTGCTCTTCGATCCAGGCGACGATGCCGATGAAATCGTCGATGCGCTTGCGAAACGTTCGCTTTCCCCTATCGGAATCGTCCTGACGCATGCGCATTTCGACCATATCGGCGCAATTCCCGCACTTGTCATGCGCTACGGCATTCCCGTATGGTGCCCTTCCGAAGACATTCCGCTCTATCTATCTCCGGAGAATGGCATGCCGCCGTGGTATCCAGCGGTAAAGGATCTGCCCGTTCCGACTGAAGAACCATGGCCGGATTTCGGTTTCAGACGACTTGCGACACCAGGACACACGCCAGGCGGTTCGTCATACTATTTCGCCGACGAAGGATTCGTAATCACGGGCGACACGCTTTTCGCCGATTCGGTAGGACGCACGGATTTTCCAGGCGGCTCGGAAACAGCGCTCATGGATTCCATAAAATCCGTCCTTTTCGCTTTGCCGAACAAGACACTCGTGTATCCTGGCCATGGTCCCAAAACCACCATCGGCATAGAACGCATGAATCCGTATTTCGGAGAGTTCTGAATTTTACAAGTCGGACGGGTCGGACACAGCACATGGAATATTTTACGACACGTGCGGCAGAATCATCCAGAGCAATTACATTTCGCTTAAATCTTTTTCAATCACACTTCAACAAACACTTCAACTATGCTAGACCCGACCAAACTCGCCGATTGGCAGATCGCTGAACTTTCCGAAGCCAATATGCGCACTCCGCAACAGTTGGCAGACGCTCTCGGACTACTCCCTGAAGAACTGATTCCATTCGGACGGCAGATCGCACGCGTGGACCAAATGGCCATCCGCAAACGTCTCGCAAACGCTCCTAAAGGAAAGTACATCGACGTGACGGCAATCACGCCGACGCCTCTCGGCGAAGGCAAAACCACCACCACGATCGGACTCATCGAGGGCCTCGCGCTCCGCGGGAATCGCGTTTCAGGCGCAATCCGCCAGCCCTCCGGCGGTCCTACATTCAACATCAAGGGCTCCGCGGCAGGCGGCGGTCTGGCGCAGTGCATCCCGCTGACAACCTTCTCGATGGGACTGACTGGCGACATCGACAAGATCACAAATGCACACAACCTCTGCATGGTCGCACTCACCAGCAGAATGCAGCATGAACGCAACTACGACGATGCTCAGCTGGCGAAACGCAATCTGAAGCGCCTGGACATCGATCCCAACAGAGTCCAGATGAAGTGGGTGATCGACTTCTGCGCGCAGGCACTCCGCAACATCACCATCGGCCAGGGCGGCAAGATGGACGGCGTCACCATGGATTCCGGATTCGCGATCACGGTCTCCAGCGAACTTATGGCCATCCTCGCCATCGCAACCTTCAGTTTTCAGTCTTGTGGCTACTCTTTCAGCAGCGATTATGAAGTGGAGTACGGTTTCCTCATCGACGGCGAAATCACGTTGGACAACATGAACGCAGCTATCGTTTTCTATCCAGAACTCTTCGAGGCTATGGAGAAGGAATTTGAGGCTCTCCCTCACTTCACCAAGACCGGTCCA
>JAKSPA010000104.1 GCA_024405235.1 Lentisphaeria bacterium | reverse complement strand
TGGTATCGGCCCATGAGCGGTAGTGCGATTCGTCAAGAGACGAATAGAGCGAGTATGTGAAGAGGCTCTGGCTGAAGTTTTCAGTGGTGAATGTGTTGCTGAGCGATGGCTTCGGCAGTTTGTAGCCGCACTTCTTGGGCGCATCCGATGGATTGATGGTGATCTGTCCCGCGTGAATGGTGAAGCCGTCGCCGAGAATTTCGGCGCGATAGGTGCCTGGCATCGCGTATGCGGAAGTCGCAACGTCGATGTAGAGTCTGTTTCTTTCGGGAACGATTCTGACGAAATCACTGAAAGCGGAGATCGGTGTGATGCGTCCGGATGCGTCTGTGAACTGGAATGCGAGTTTGGGCTCCTTCTTGCTGAGGAATTCATCGTTGGTTTCGAATACGTAGTGCAGCATTCCGCCTGCGACGGTTGTATTCTCGCATTCGAGCATCTTGAGATTCATGCTCTTCGGAGGCAGAATCTTGTGGTATGTGACATTGCCCCATGGAACGAGCGGAACCTTGCCGAGGACTTCCAGTTCGCATGGACGTCCATCGGGAAGCGCGAGTTCCCACGTTTCGTCGGATGTGATGACGGTTTCCTTTCCGTTCGCATCATGAATGACGCTCTGCAGCAGCAGTCCGCCGAGGCCATCGTAGTTGAGCAGATGGACAAGTATGGTGTTCTCGCCCTTCTTCAGGAACGGAGCGATGTCGTAAACTTCTGTATTCTGCCAATCGACGTCGCTGCCGATGCTCTCGCCGTTGACGAGAATCTCGTAGCCGTTGTCGGCGGTCAGCTGAAGCGTCGCGTTATCGACAGCGGCGTCAAGCGTGAAGCGCTTCGTGAAATCCATTCGCGGTTCGCCTGGATCGTTCTTGAGGAAGATCCATGACGCAAGCCATCCTTCCTGAGCCGCCGAGAGCTTCGGCGCGACAGGTGCGTTCGCCGCAGGAGCGACTTTGCCTGCGTAAAGGGTTGGTTCCGCAAAGTAGCCTTCGCCTTTCCCGATGATTCCGAAACCCACGCGGACATGCGCGGAGTTTTTCGGCACAGTGAAATATGTGTGCATCAATATCGGTGAGGAGATGGCACCTGCTGGCGACTTGTAGTTGCAGATCAGCGTCGGCTTTCCGCTGGCGTCGAATGAGTAGATCTCGATGTTAAGTCCATGTTGGGTGTTGCCTTTCGCAAGGCATGACACGGTGTATTCGCCTGCCTCAAGACGCATCTTCTCACGGCGGTAGTGGGTGTAACCCTCCGGCGTGTGCATGACAATATGGAAGGCGGGCTTGCCGTCCAGTTCTTCAATTCCGAAGGATGAGACGCCGTCGGCGTTGCGTCCTGGAAACCCCCAGATTGCGCCTGGAGGCGGCAGAAGATTTGTGGCGGCGAAGAGCGCTGCTGCTGAAAGGAGTGCGCAAACGAAAAGTGTGAATTTGTGCATTTCTGAAAAGTGAAAAAAATTTATGAAACAGAGGAAGAGGTGCTTGAAAGAATTCGTCAGTTTGCTGAAAACCTGTTTTTTGTGTGGCGTCTTTCAAGTTCCGAATGGATTTCCGCCATCTTTTCCTTGCTGAGAGGATAGAAGCAGAAGATGATGATTATCGCGACGGAGCCGATGATTGGCAGGAGGATGTAGAGTGTCTTCAGTTTCAGGAAGACGGAGACGTCCAGGCCGCCCTGCGACAGTTTGGTGGGATCGTATCCGCAGAATTTCAGTGCAAGACCAGTGGTGACGCCGCAGAGTGCGTTGCACGCCTTCGCCGTGAAGGTTCTGAAGGAACTCATCATGCCTTCGGCGCGCTGGCCGTTGAGATATTCTTCGTATTCGCAAACGTCGGAGCACATTGAGTCGAGCATGAGTCCGCTGCCCTGGGAGGAGATCCATACGAGCGCGAGACTGAAGAGATGCAGGAATGGATATTTGGGAATGTATGTCCATGTGAGGCTGAGATAGCCGATGATGGTCACGATTGTTCCGATGATGAAGCCCTTGCGCTTGCCGACTTTGGTCGCGAGTTTGGTCATGGTGAAGAGACTGACCACGCTGATTAGGGCGCCTGCAATCCATGAGTAGAGCGTGATGTCGCCGTTGAGCTTCTCGTTGCCTCCGCAGATGTAGTGGAGCGTGATGAGGCCTGAGGCGCCTGCGACGGCCGCGCCGACTGCAGTGGTCACGATGAGTCCGAGAATCAGCTGGAGATATGGACCGTTATGGACGATGCTGCCAAGAGAGGCGAAGATGGAAACCTTCTGTTGCTTCTGATGGATTGGATTCTCTTTGCAGCAGATGGCAGGCATGATGCCAAGAACGATGACGAAGAGGCCTGCGACGCAAGACATTACGATGGCGCCGACATGGATGTTCGGGAAGATGTTCGGATTGACGCTGAACTTATAGACGAACGGGACGAGGGACTGTCCGCAGAGGCCGAGATAGCGTCTCCAGCACAGCACGTGCGTGCGTTCTTCATAGTCGTCCGAAAGCTCGAAGCCAAGAGCCGTGAAGGGCACGATGAAGATGGTGTACGCCATTGCATAGATGCATCCCATGATCGTGAAGAAGAGGAACGGACCGTTCTGATACCATGGGTTTCCGACGGTGCTGAGGAAGGGCGGTATCCAATGCAGCGGCAGCAGCACGCCGCAGAGTATGGCGCCGATTACGATCAGCGGACGGCGGCGTCCCCAGCGGGAACGGAAGTTGTCGGACCAGTTGCCCATGATCGGGTCGGTGATTGCGTCGAAGAATCTCGGAACGGCCAGCGCCATTCCAGCCAGCGCGGGATCCATCTTGAAGAAATCGACGTATATGTACATGTAGAGCAGGCCGACGATATTGAACGTATAGTTGTCGGCCCAGCCGCCGCAGCCCCATCCTAGTCTTTCTTTCCAACTGACTTTCTTTGTATTGTACATTTCGGTCTCCGCTTGATTAAGTGGTTAATGTGCAAAACGCTGCGTGCTAGATGATCTGGAATTCGCCGGGAGCCGTCTGATTGAGTTTCTTAGACGTTCCAGTCAATTCGACCTCCAGCTGGTCGCCGTTCTTGTGGACCAGAATGGCTCCGAATGGCGTCGGATGTCTGAGGAAGAAGCGCTTGGGAGCTGCTGGCGACGGCTTTACGACGAAACGCTCGAAGCCTGGCGCCGTTGGACGGACGCCTGCGACGAAGCGCGGGATGATATTTGCCGCCGCCGTTCCCCACGGATGGGACCAGTCCTGGAATGGCTTGTCATTTTCGCCCCAACTTTCCATTGTGGTGGTGGCGCCTTCGCGCATCATGTTGAACCATGAGCGCGGACCGTCGTTGGTCAGGAAGGCCATGCCTAGTTCGTCCAGTCCGCCGACGAAGCATGATTCGAGAAGGAACTGGACGCCATAGACGCTGCAGACAAGGCCTCTTTCGCGGATGATGGCCTGGTGCGCGGCAGTTTCTTCAGGCGTGTCGGTCAGGCCGAAGCGCAGCGCGAACATAGCGGTGTGGAGGCTCGTGTGGCTTGAGTCTTCATTATCGACGAAGAGGCCGTTCTTCATCATGCGCCTGCGCAGATTCGCCTTGAGTTCCTCCGCCTTCTTGATGTATGAATCGTCTCCGGTGAGTTCAGCCATCACCTTAAGTGCTCCGCAGCAATAGGCGTTCGGAACGAAATTGGCCTTGCCCTTAGTATTGTCAGCGAGTTCGTAGTTGTCGCGATCGCCTTCCGGCCAGTCGATGATGTCACGGACGTGTCCGGTGGGAACGAGCAGGCCGTCGGCGTTGAACATGTGCGGCAGAGTGCGTTGCGGCAGGATCTTGAGCCACTCTTTCAGCGGCGCTGAGTCTCCCGAATAGAGCTGGTAGCCCTGCGCCAGAAGCGGCGTGTGCAGAAGCCATTCGGTTGGCCACGTCTTGTCGCCGCTGACCATGAAGTGGTCGATGGTTTGTTTTGCGGTGGCGTATTCGCTGGTGCAGCAGAAATGGCTCAACTGCGTGATGTATGCATCGCCTTCATAGGGCATTCTTTCGCGTTCGCCGTCGACGAAGCACGGGAAGATGTTCAGCGCGAGTATGGAGTATTTGCAGAAGTCCCAAACTTTGTTCAGCTTTTCATCGTCGGATTCGAATTGCGCGGCATCTTCGGCGGCGTCGTTGAAGAATTCGATGCGTCGAGCGGTCACGGGGCCGTAATAGTGGTTGATTTCGACATATCTGAAGATCGCGACTTCGCCGCCGAAGGAGGCGGGAGTGTCCACGTGCGGGAAAGCGGCGTAGGCGCATGTGTGCATCGGAATGTTGAATCTATATGTCTTCTGCTCTGGACGCACGCGAATGTAGTCGATTTTGAAAGTCGGCCAACCCGTGCGGTGGACTGCGCAGTCGTTTTCAGCGTAGTCGGCGACGATTACTTCGGCGAGATCCTGTGCAATTCCGTCGAAATCCAGTTCGAGCTGTGCATAGCAGGACTTTCCGAAGTCGAGAAGAAGATGGCCATTCACATAGCCGCTTTTTTCGGTGATGTGTTTTCTCATGCTTGTTTTGATGCGTTTGCGGCTGTTTCTGTGATTTCAGCCAGGGACGATATTGGTTTTGCGAAAGCGGTGATTTCAGTGATGCCGTGGCGAAGTGGACTTGCAGGCTGCGAGAATGATATTCTCACGAAGCGCGTGTTCGTCGCGACAGGGGCGACTGCTCTGAAATCTATGAGCAGTTCGTGCGCGTTGTCCATGCAATCCAAAGGGCTGCCGACGGGCTTGCGGTCCTTGTCGAAGAATTCGGCCTTGAATTTCACGGGTTCGGGAGTGATGCCCTTTCCATAGTCGAGATTGGTCTCTGCCCAGCAGATTTGCAATGCTTCGATGTCAAAGGAGTGTCTGAGATTGATTTCTATCCATGGTGCAGCGTCGTCTGCCTTTGGCGACCACCATGTGTGAGGGCATTCGTCAATTGCGAATGCAGGGAAGCATCCGCCTTCGAATGAAGACGCTCTGACAGCCTTTCTGACCGAGACGGGCACTAGGCCGAGAGCACCTTTCGACACGGATTGCGGCGTGCTGGTTACGTCCACATGGACTTCGCCGTTCGGTTCGAAAACAACGCGATCCATTCCGACGCGGCGCTCGAACCAATGAAGGCGGCGGCAGAGGCAGGTATAGAACTGCCAGACGTCTTCGCCTTTGCCACGCACCCATCCGCCATGGCCTGTTCCTGTGACCATGCCTTCGGGCGATATGCAGGCAGGCTTGTGCTGCATCTGGAACGGACCAAGCGGTGAAAGACTGCGCGCGACGCCGATCGCGTAGTGTCTGAATACCGTGCCGTTTGTGGCGTACTGGAGATAGTAGATTCCGTCGTGTTTGAACATGGCGGCGCCTTCCATCCACGACATGTTGCCTACTTCGCCGTATTCGCCGAAGCGTTCAAAGGCATGGGAGGGATCGAATTCCAGCAGCTTGCGCTTCTCGCCGATCGTCCGCGTCGGATTTGACGCATCGAGTTCCACGCCGTAGATGCCGCCGCCCCATGGACTGCATCCCCAGTAGAGATATAGTCTGCCGTCGTCGTCTGTGAAAAGCGATGGATCAAGATATTCCGGCGACAATTCCCTTCCATCGGTTTCCTGCACGGGACCAAGCGCTTTGTATGGTCCGAGCGGCGTGGGTGCGCTCCAGAGCATGTTCTGCCGTGACGCTGTGAGAATGAACTGGCCGTTCGCCTTCGCGATCGTCGGCGCGTATTGGAATTCGATGTGACCGTTCGTGTCTATCGGATTGTATTCCCAATTGACGAGATCTTCCGTGACATACGCAGAAGAACCGGAGCAGAACATATACCACTTGCCGCCGTCGTAAATAAGTTCGGGATCCGCAAGTTCGCGATAGTCGCATACGGCTCCGGAAAAGCCATCGGAATCCGTATTGCCGCGAAAAAACGATTCAACTCCAGGCGCATAGTCTGGAATCGAAAGCGGATTGCAGTAGATGTCGGAAGGAAGAGACATTGGTTGATCGTAAAGAAGAGACATTGGTTGATCGTAAAGAGGGAACCGTATTAAAATCAAAATGTAATATGTAATTCAATTACATATATCATTATATACTATTATCCTAAAATATGCTGTGAAATTCAATGATAAATAGGAAAAATAATATGACAAATGCGCAGAATGTGAGTGACGGGCCATGTGTGAGTGATGGGCCATGTGTGAGTGATGGCATTTCAGCCGCGAAGCGGCGAAGCCCCCGTGAGGGGGCGTAATATGGTGGGCCAGGGGTGCAGATAAAATCCACACGCAGCGTTCTTGGAAGGGGAGTGGTGGGCAATGTGGGGCAACTTAATTATAAATTACCCAAACGCTATGTTCCCCAAGAGGGTAGGTGCCTGCGGCGCGTACTGCCTGCGGCGCGTACCGCCTGCGGCGCGTACTGCCTGCGGCGCGTACTGCGCCTGACGGCGCGTACTGCCTGCGGCGCGTACTGCCTGCGGCGCGTACTGCCTGCGGCGCG
>JAKSPA010000103.1 GCA_024405235.1 Lentisphaeria bacterium | reverse complement strand
AACCGTAACTTTTAGTTCTTAGGGAATGTATCGCGTTAAAGCACCTCCTGTGGTGCCTGGAGTCCGAGGGCATTAATTGTCTGTCGTGACATCTTTGGAATGGGTTCCATCTGCCATCTTGTTCCGGAGTTTGTGACCCTGACATCCCATAGCACATCGCAAACCCGTGAGGCCGCAAACCTGTCCAGTGCCTTGTTTTCACGCAGCCTTTCGTATAGTTTGTAGACGAGCATCGTGCTGATATGATTCAGGAAGAAGGTCGCCTCCATGCTCTCCCTGGAATGCATTCCAGTCGTCCTGAAGTCCTCTTCATCCTTGTAGATGTCGAACAGCTGCTCCACGTCCTCCCGCGTCTTGTAGAGCTTGTATGCCTCCTCCGCGCCGACTGACATCAGGGAGGACTTGAGCACGAAAGTGCCATATAGGAGCTGTGCCTCCTGCGCCTTCCTGAGTTCATCCGCCGTCTCCTGCCCGATTCCTGCGGTTCCCCTGCCAGTCGCCTCCAGATGGCGCAACGTCTCGTCCATGTAGAGGAAATAACGGTGCCCGTCCCCGTCGGCAAGGGGTTGGGACCAGTGCCAGATGATCCTGCCATTGTGCATGAATCTTCCATCGAATCCCATTGTGCCGGGCTTGTCAAGCGGAGTGCGCATGTATTCCGCGCTGTTCCTTCTCAAGGGCATGATATACGGAATGCCGAGTCCGTCGAGCTCCTCGCCGTTCGCGCTGCTGTAGAACCCCTTGTCCGCCAGGACAACGGCCGTCTCCACGCCCATTTCGCGCATCATGTTGCGGAAGGCGCTGACGTCCCGCACACTGCCAGGGTAGCTCTTGTAGAACACGGGACAGACCTTCTCCCCGTTCACGGCGAGGGCGTACATCAGGTTGACCTGCGGATCGTGGCAGCCATGTGAATTGTAGCCGCGCTGGGCCGCCGTTATCCTGCCTGAATTGCAGACGATGGATGTCCCGTCGAAGATCGCATGGAAGCTTGTGGTCGGTATGTATTCCCGCATGAAGTCGACCATGGCTCCGCGTCTTGCGCCCAGCTGCTCCAGCCGGTTGCTCAGCGTGGAGGGGGAAAGGGCGATGTCGGGATAGATGGAGGAAAGGAACGAGACCTTGTAGTAATGCTCTATGTATCTGAAGGCGCAGTGCCTTGCGGCGCGCAGGGCGGAGACTATGAAGATCCAGACGCCGTCGTCGCCGAAATGCTTCCGCAGATTGTCCAGGAGATCCTGCCCCACGGCACGGAGGACCCACGTGGCTCCGAACTCCAGGGAGTAGCCTGCGCATGGAGGATTGGAAGGGGCATCGCCGCGATGATGCGCTCCGACGATGCCGTCGCTGGTGACCCGGCCGATGTATCCAAGATTCACCTTCCTGTATTTCTTCTCCGCCTTGTCCCATTTGCATGAAACCCGGTAGAGGTAGTAATTCCCTCCCACGGATTTTATCTCTGTTCCACGAAGACGGAAGCGCCTTATTTCCTCTGGTATTTTTGACATGGCTTATACATTCTCCAAATTAGGGTATGTATAAGATAAGCCACATTTGGAGAACTTCAAGCAGAAACAATAAAAAAAGGCACGTAAAATCAATTTCTTACGTGCCATTGGATCCCCTCAGGAAAATGAAGATACATTCCCTAAAGGCTAAAAGTTACGGATAAAAGTATAACGTTCTTTGTTAGTCAAAAAAACTATCAAGGGAAAATGCCGTCTCTGCACGTAGGGTTTTCACTTGAAAAGACGGATGCGAACCTACTATCTGCCTAATACAGTGGATAATCGACAGATGCAACGGCAAAATGTGATTTTATCGCTTGTCTGGAAATATCTTATGCACTCTCTGCGCAGACGACGGAAAACAGGTTTTTTTCAGGGGTGCTGGCGATACTAAAAAAGGCGCTTTCCGAAACGGGAAGCGCCCTAAAGGGATGATCAACTGGCGGAGAGGGAGGGATTCGAACCCTCGGTAGGGTTACCCCTACGACGGTTTAGCAAACCGTTACTTTCGGCCACTCAGCCACCTCTCCGCAGCAAGATAAATGGCATCTCCAAGGAGAATTGAACTCCTGTTACCAGGATGAAAACCTGGTGTCCTAGGCCACTAGACGATGGAGACACGTTCAGTAATGGTGCTTAAGATATTCCCTTAACTGAATATTGCAAACCGGTAGAAGGTATTTTTCTATTAAAAACACACATTTTATCAATAAAAATGCGTCAAAGGGTCACTCCATCCTTAAATATTGCGACTTCCTGACAGTGATTTGCTTCGTTTTTGGCGTTCTGTTCACCTGACGCGATTCCCAGAATGGCATCCACGAGTTCAGTCGTGTCATGCTGTCGCATAGCGTCCCAGTCGATCCATTGCGGTTTCTTTTCCGCAAGGGCGCTGTTGGTGGCGATTTTGATGGTCGGAACGACGGTTCCGAATGGTGTTCCGCGGCCTGTTGTGAAGAGGATCATTTGACAACCTGCTGCTGCGAGCGCCGTTGAAGAGACCATGTCGTTTCCAGGAGCGGAAAGCAGCGTCAGGCCATGAGTCTTAACTCTTTCGCCGTATTTCAGCACGTCCGAAACGGGACTCAGGCCGCCTTTCTGCACGCATCCTAGCGACTTGTCTTCAAGGGTGGTGATTCCTCCCGCCTTGTTGCCTGGCGATGGGTTTTCGCCGACGGGTTGTCCGTGGCGGAGGAAGTAATCCTTGAAGTCATTGATCATCGTGACGCACTTGTCAAATATTTCGCGGTTGATGCATCGCTTCATGAGAAGCGTCTCAGCGCCGAACATCTCAGGCACCTCTGTGAGAACAGCGCTGCCGCCCTGGCCGACAAGCCAGTCGGAGATGCGTCCGACCAGCGGATTGGCGGTCAGGCCAGAGAAACCGTCCGAACCGCCGCATTTGAGGCCTATGCAGAGTTCTGAGACAGGGACTTCCGAACGGCGTGATGGTCGATTTGCGATAAGTTCGGCGACAAGTCTTCGGCCTTCTGCGATTTCGTCGGCGACATCCTGCGCCACAAGAAAGCGTATGTTCAGAAGCGACGTGTCGCCCAGACGCTTTTTGAACGATTCCATGGTGTTGTTTTCGCAACCGAGCCCGACGACGAGGACGCCGCCCGCGTTCGGATTTCGCACCATTGCAGCGAGAAGGTTTGCGGTCATCTCATGGTCGTCGCCAAGTTGCGAACCGCCGTAGGGATGAGTCAACGCGATGCCGCCGCACTCGTCGGCGAGCTGTCTCGCAAGGGCATTCACGCATCCGACGGTGGGAATTATCCAGATGTGGTTGCGGATTCCGACTTGGCCGTCCGCCCGTCTATAGCCTAGAAACGTCCTGTCGCAATTTATTTGGACATTTGCGAACTCCGGTGCGTATTCGTATTCAAGCCGTCCCGTGAGATTTGTCGTGACATTATGTGTGTGGACATGTTCGCCTTTGGCGATTTCGCATGTCGTGTGCCCGATTGGCATTCCGTACTTGATGACGTTCTCGCCTTTTGCGCTGGTGCGGCGTGCGTATTTGTGGCCGTCCTCTCGGACTTCAACGTTGTCGTTCGGGTGGATGATCATGAATCTCTGAGACCCTTTTTGATTTCGGTTTCGAAGCCGTCAATCTGTGTCAGATCCATCCCCCAGAAATCTGTATTGGATAGGATTTCATGCAGCGTTGGTTTTCTCGCGAAGAATTCCGCGACCTCTGGCGTGTCCTGGAATTCGCATGTGCGATAGAAATCGACTAGAAATGCCATGGACTGCGTGAGGCAGGGCGGTAGTTTGCCAAAGATTTTTATGTAGTCAAGCAGCGTCGGCAGAACGCGCACGCGCCATTTGGAGGTCGAATTAAGCGCGATGGAAAGGAGTCTGTGCTCGGCGTATGGATTTGCGAAACGCTCCAGAACGGATTCCGCGTAGGCGCGTTTTTCGGCTTCTGAAAGCGCGATTGTCGGAAGCACCTCTTCGAAGAGCACCTTGCGCAGGAATGCGCCGAAGGTCTTGTCGCGAACCATTTCATCAACGAATGTGAGGCCTGCGAGATGCGCACCGAGGACGGACGACGTGTGTGCGCCATTGAGGAAGCGTACTTTGCGCGTACGGTATGGTGACAGATCCTGCGTGAATACCACATTCAGTCCGGCGGCGGCGGTCGGCAGTTCCTTTTGTATGTCCGCAGGCGCTTCTATCGCAAGGAAGAAGAATGGTTCGCCGCAGACTAGCATCTGGTCTTCGACGCCAAGCGTTTTGAAGTAGCGTTCGGCGTCGTTCTTGGGAAATCCTGCAACGATGCGATCGACCAGCGTGTTGCAGAAGATGCATTCGCGAAGGACGTATTCGGTTGCCGTGGAATCGCCTTCGAGATATTTAAGGATACAGTCACGGAGGGTGCCGCCGTTGTTTTCAATGAGTTCGCAAGGGAGAAACACGAGGCCCGGAAGGCCTGTTTTGGCGCGTTCCGCAAGCAATCTCGCGACTTTTGCGGGAAAGGTGTCCGCGCCTGCGCGGTATTCTATGCCTGCTTCCGTCGTGTTCGAGAAGACGAAGCGCAATTCAGGGCTGCGCGCCGTCTTGACGATCTTGTCCCAATCGTCAATCGGATCCAGACAGTCCTTGACGCACTCAATCAGTTCTGGCGTTTCAATCACTTTGCCGTCCTCAATGCCGCGCAGGACCACATGGCACAATCCGTCCTGCACATTCAGCTTCTGGCAGGCAGTTCCGCCGCTTCGTGGCTTTACGATGCGGACTGCGCCATTGAAATCGGTAAGACGGTTGAGTCTATCGACCATCCAGTCCATGAAGGCGCGGATGAAATTTCCTTCGCCGAATTGGAGAACGCGCACCGGCCGTGCGAGAGGGTTGTTTCGTTTGATGAGTTCCATGATCGCAGGTGATTTTACACCCAGATGGAGAAAGTGTCCGCGCAGTAGCCGTATAGCGAGAAATCTGCGGCGGATTGCAAATCGCATACAGGGAAGGACTTGACGAGTTTGTCGCCTTTCAGGATTTCCGCTTGCCAGATGCCCCAGCAGTTCGCTGGATCTTTGGGAGTGAGTTTCAGCGTGCAGTTCTGGTTGTTTACCGTCGCATCGTCATACAGCTGCTCCTGTTTGGTCCCTGCCTGGCATGCGCGTGCAAGTACGAGCGGTCCGTTCATCATCGTGGCGGCCATCGTCTCTCTATAGTGCTTGAGAAGCGGATCAGACTCGTTGGGGCAATTTGCCAATTGATAGCGTTTGTATGGCCAGGCGGTTTTCGAATTGGCGTCTGCGGCGATATTCTCTTCGCTGCGGTTGACAATTCGTGGATTCATATCGAAGACGAGCGTGTATTCGCCTGCGGTTTGCGTCACGTCGAGTTTTCTGCACCAGTTCGGCTTGCGGAAGCGGACCTTTGCCGCAGGATCGCTCACGGAAATCGTCACGGTGTTTCCGATTGGATAGTTGCCGCTGATGACGAAGGTCACGCCATCCAGAGTGGCGGTGGCGTCCTGGTAGAAATTCACTTGGAAGACGCCGTCGTTGTCTCTTGTCACGGTTGCGGAAGCCATGTCCATGAAGGTCCGTGGCGCATTGTTGACGCAGCAGTGATTGAATGCGCAGTTGCATTGGCTGTTGGCTTCGTGATGAACTGAGCCGCGGACTGCGAAAGCCGTCCACGTTCCGTCGCGATAGACTCCTGCCAGGAACGCGTTGAAATACGCCAGTTCCATGTAATCCAAATACTTGTCGTCTCCTGTGACTAAAAAGAGGTCGTAGGAGAGACGTATCCAATGGATTGCATCGCAGACTTCCGTGGCAGTGTTTGGATAGTGCGATGCTCCGATGAGCTTGTCCACAAAACCGACATCGCCGAGCGGATTGAGTTCGCTTTGCGCGAGTTTCGCGTGAATCGCGATGATTGCGTCAAGGCAGCGCTTTTCGCCCGTCGCGCGGTAGTATTCCAGAATGCCATCCATGCATGACATGAGTTCATAGCTTTTCCCCCAGAGGTGCGGGTTGGGGTACCACTGTGCGAACTCCTTGTCGTTGAATGCATTCGTGAAGAAATTGATGCATTTGCCGTCGTCGCGGTCCCAGTCTTTTACTATTTCCTTTGCGAAATCCAGCTGAGGCTGAATGTGCTTACCAGCGCCAGTGTATTCTGTTTCTGATACAACCAGAATAGCATCTTCAGGAAGTTCCTGAGCAAGTGAGAATGCCGCTGCCAGTGAAGTCTGTCCAGCAGGTCCTCTTTCGATACCTTCGAGCTGTGCCAGCATTTCTGTCATGTACATGATTTCGCCCTGAGTGATAGTTACATATCTATCCATGTATCTCAGAGGTCTTGCTGCTGATCTAGGTACATCACTATGGTCAGGATCTGTAGCGTAAGGAACGCCGAATCCAGTATGACCAGTTGTGCATGACTTCTTGTTGAAGTCAGCATCTGATGCCATTGAAAGACCAGTCAGGTCGATTGATGCTGCTACGATCTGTGCATCGCAGCCTGCTTTTCTAACGCCAC
>JAKSPA010000102.1 GCA_024405235.1 Lentisphaeria bacterium | reverse complement strand
TGTCAACAGCGCACGCAGGAGCACTGGATTGCCTTTGGACGAGTCGCCGATTCTTATGGACTCCCTCACTGATTCACGTCTGCGCGAATGTCCGTTTCTATACATCAATTGGGACGACTGCACGCGTTGGGAAAAGATGGGCGACGATGAAGCCAATGCCTTGCGGAAATACATTCTAGACGGGGGATTCGTATATATCGACGCTGGAATAACTGCGGAATTCCTGCGTGGAAACGACGCTGTCGGCGTCATCCATTCTCAGCACCACAGCTATGCAGAATGGCAGGAGCGTCCTGAAGTTCGCGAGTTCTTCAAACGCGTTCTCCCTGAATATTCTTTTCAGCCGTTGGGACGTGACGATCCGCTCTTCGGCTGTTTCTATCAAGGCCTTCCGAACACGGAAATACTTCCGCCGACCGTAAGGGAATACACCATTCGCGAGAAGTGGCCCAGCGGGACCTATTCAGCCGTTGGAATACGGATCGAAGGCCGTCTCGCGGTTCTTGCGACGCCAGTTGTCGCGATGGGCTGGGGGAAGGATGTCCTTGGAGGATGGACGACCGAGATACGCATGCGCGTTTTGGAGGATCGCGATGAATTGCGGCAAATGCTTCCGCAGGCGGCGGTGCTCGGTCCCAAATACGAGGCCCGTCGTGAAGACGGCGGCATTGATCAGATCTACTGTCAAGGGGATGCATTGCCAGCGTGGCTTCATGCTCCCACGGGAGATTGGCGCGTGTTCAGATACTACGATTCAAAGCAGATAAGTGACTATACGCACATATTCTACACGCGTCTAGGCACTAATTTCCTTATTTCGGCGCTTCTCGGAATATGATTTCGGTAATTTTTAATGATCTGCGCGACTATCGTGCGCATGCAAGCGATACGCCGTAAAGCGTGAGCGGCACTGGCGCGAGTTCGGCGCCGAGCGACTTGTCAAGATAATCTACGAAGAAGGGCGCATCGCCGCCAGCGAACCACACGCGGCAATTTGACATTTCGGGTCGCGCTTTGGTCGCTCTGATAATCTTTTCAGCGGCGCCAAGTATTCCAATATCCACGCCGTTCCGTATGCCCTCCTCGGACGTCAGCCCGAACGGATTGAATTCATGCGGTGCGGTCACGGCGAATTCGGGAAGCTGGGCGGTGTTGCGCGCGAGGGATTTCAGCGCGGTTTCGCGTCCTGGCAGAATGACGCCGCCGAGAAAGCGTCCGTCGGCGGCGACACAGACGGAATTCAGCGCCGTGCCGCAATCAAGAACAAGCACGCTGCGGTCTGGCGACAAGCTGTGCGCCGCCGCTATGTTCGCAAGGCGGTCGGCGCCCAGGCGCGCCGTATCGTAGGCGCTGCAATCGATGTCAGGATAGTCTTCTGGCGTGATGAAATGCATTCTCTGCGGAACACGTTCGACGAGACGCTTGCGTATCGCAGGAACGACGCAGGCCGCCGTAGCGTGCCATTCGCCATTTGAGGGCGGATTCCAGCCTTCGGCGATTTCCTGCGTCGGAAGATAGTCGACAACAAAATCGTCTCCGCCTGGCGTGCCCTTCGCGACGGCCGCCCGCGTGTTTCCGATGTTCAGAAGAAAACGCATTCGGATTCGGCTAGTCGACGCGTACTTTGAAGATGACTTTCGGCATTGAAAGACCGTCGCCGATGCATGGTGCGTGCGTGTCTTGCGGGAAGAAAATCGTGAATTCGCCTGGATTGACGGTGACGTAGCTTGTCGGTTTGGCGGGACCATATCCGCAATCCGCTTCGTCGTCGTAAACAATGGAAGCTGGCACTTTCGCGGTCGGCATCCATCCCATTTGCTCAGTGGTCGCAAGAGGGACCTGAACGTCGATGTATTTGCGGTGATATTCTACGTTAGCGCTTTCAAGTGCGACGCCTGTGGCGGTTTGGACATTCGCGAAAAGTTCTCCGTTCGGCAGTATTTCTATGCGTCCCTGAGGCAGTTCGCTGAGATTGTTCGACGCCAGAAATTCGGCGACCTTTGCAAAGCGCGGATGAAGAGAAGCGTATTTGCCGAAATTGTTCAATGAATCGTGGATCATTTGAAAGAGAATGTAAGAGACGGAAAGGCTGAAATAAAAAATGGCGGTCAGAGGAAATTTTCCGCTGACCGCCGTTTGATGTGCTAGAGCAAGTTATTTCTTGGAAGCGCTTCCGGAGGCGTTACGGATGCCCTGCTCGTAGTTCTCGGGCAGAACCAGCTCGTAGCGGCGATCGAATGCCTTCTGATCGGCGGAAGGAATGGTCTCGTCATAGACAGCGTCAACCTTGGTCATGACGACTGCGATGACTTCGGCCATGCTCTTGCCACCATCCTTGAATGCGAAGGTGAGTTCGTCGTTGGAGCTGTTGTTCAGGAAAGCGGCCTTGTCGCAACCAGCGCCCTTGAGCATCTTCAGGCAGGAAGGCAGATTGGCGCCGCCGTCCATTGGGAGGGAGAAGATGTTGATGAAGATATCGGGCTTGGCCTTCTTGACTTCCTCGACGACCTTCTTGAAATCAGAGGTGGTCAGGATGGAGTAGGGCATAGGAGGCATTGCGTTAGCCGCGTTCTTCGGTTTCGGATGCTTGAACTTCGGATAGACAGGGATGATTTCGGCACCCTTCAGAGCGGCTTCAATACCCTCGAGATAAACGGATCTCTTGGGGGTGGGAAGGGGATCGCCCCACTCGTCAAGGTAGTAGTTCGGGTCGACGAGAACGCAGACCTTCTGAGGATTGACGGACTTCTTGACTGCATCGCCGAGGAACTTGGTCTGCAGATACATGTAGCGCTCTTCGCGGGCGCGGCCCTTTTCCTTTGCGCCGAAGAAGTTGCCGAAGAGATTCCAGCAGGCGGCGACGATGGCGATGATTGCGCCGATGGCGGCGACTGCCTGACCCCATGTGGCACCCTGCTTCTGTTTGTTCATACCGAACAGGGCGATGGCAAAACCGACGACCATCACGATGATGCATTGTAACATTGACATAAGAAGTACTCCTTCTGTTTGGTGTTTGTAGATGTCAGAAAAGATTCGTGTAAATCTTCCCTATGCACTAGAAAAAACAAAATGTACCTTAAGATAATCCCTCTAGTCCGAATCGTCAATTTTTATTCACGGTGATTTTATGAAAAAAAGAAGAAAAATTGGTTTTTTGCGCATTATCTGTGATTTTCGCATGTGTGCAAAGGACGGTAACGCAAAAAAAGTTTTGCCCAGAGTTTCGGCAACGCATCGGATCCGGATTTGGCGAAACGCCTCATCAGAGCGAGGAAGAATCTTTTCGTGAATGAGAGATGTCTTGAAAGCGATTCAAGCAACACGGTGTTTTCGTCGTTCTCCCAAAGTTTGGCCAGGGCCATTTGGAGCAGCTTCTTATCATAGATTCGTTCTGGAAGCAAATGGCTGTAGACCTTTCTGAGGAGAGGATGGAATGTCGTTTCCGCCCATGCAATGCATGCGGCATTCGTCATTTCGCCTTGATGGTCGGAAAAGAATTTTGCAAGAGAGAGAATGACATGAGGCAGTGCGTCGAGATAATCCTGCTGGCTTTCGCGGAATTGTGTGTCTGGCTTGACGAAATCCCACCAGTTCGGCAGTGTGCATGTCAGCGTGGCGCAATGATGCGCGTGGAAGAACACTTTCGGGAGCCATTCGAGAGCCATCAAGTCATTAAGACCGTCGCCGACGAAAAGCTTGTGTTCCATGATGAACGACCGTTTGTAGCATCCCAAGAATAGTTCGCACTTTAGGAAGTCGTTTGAGCGGCCGAGCTTTTCCATCAATTTCAGGCCAGAGCCTTCGGCCTGAATGTTGAAGGTGTTTTTCCTATACAGTGGCAAGAAGAAGCACTCGTCGTCCAATTTTCCGACGGAAGCTGAGAGCAGGAGAAGATCTACGGTGTTTTTCTGTGAGATATTTCCAAGTATCCGTTCGACGGCTCTTGGAGTTGGTTCGTCGTTCGGATCCATGAACGTGATGAAATCGCCTTTGGCTTCGCGTATGGATTCGTTGAAAACCTTTCCTGCGCGCGTGTCGTCTGCAAAAGTCAATACTCGCGTGGCAGGATGGGCCGCAAATGATTCGCGTGCGAATTTCAGAGTGTCTTCAGATGTTCTCCAATCCAGCAGGATCACTTCGCACTCGATGGACAATTCCATCGGCAGAATCGACAGTCCCTTCGGCTCCTTGCTGGAACTGGGTTCTAGTGGAATGATGATGGTCAGTCTTGGTACCATGAAAACTGCTGAGACAAACTGCGAAACGACTTTTGAGTAGAGAATCTGCCGAATTCCGTCGTTTTGAAAATATATGTTATCGTGTCTTCTTTATATTCTCCGAGAGAACTTTTGAGAACGTGCGTATGGTTATTTCTCCTGATCCGCAGCGAGCATGATTTTTCCTCTGGAGATGTCTTGCATCGCTTTTGCGAGAGGCGGGAGAATGTCCGTCGGGATGCTGCCTTTTATGGAAGCGCCTTCACCGTTGTATGATTCCTTCTCTATTGTAAAGCCGCCATCGGCCAGCGCACGCTTTCCGATTTCCAGAATCGAGTATGGCAGCGTGAATTCAAGGCTGGTCATGGCGATGCGTTCGCGCGTCACGGCGGTTTCTATGACGCCCTTTGCGGCTCCGCCGAATGCGTGGACGAGTCCTCCCGTGCCGAGTTTGGTTCCGCCGAACCATCTTGTCACGGTGAGGATGACATTCGAAATCTTCGAGCCCTTGAGAACTTCAAGTATCGGACGTCCTGCCGTTCCTGCGGGTTCGCCATCGTCCGAACAGCCTAGAATTTCGGCGTTCTGTCCGACTGCGAAGCCATAGGCGATGCTGGAAGAATCCGCATGTTTGATTCGCTGAGCGGCTACTGCTTCCTTTGCCTGCTCGGGCGTGCTCACGGCAATAAGTTCCGCCAGAAATCTTGAATTTCTGTCAACAAGCAGGAATGGCTCTGCTGAGATGAGTTCCAGCATAATGGTCACTCCTTCTTCTTCTCAAGCGACTGCGCGGGCTTGCGTATCATCGTCATGACCGCCACTGCAAGACCGAAGCATATCAGAAATCCGATCGCTCCAACAATGAACGGCGAGAATGTCTGAAGCCTTTCGGGAAGTCTTTCGGCGAATTTCTCCGAGAAAAGCAGTTGCGTCAGCCATCCACCTACGCCGCCGATTGCGACGCAGATGATGACGCCGATGATTCTGAGAATGTAAAGCGCGAGCTTTATGAGCAGGAAAAGGAAAAGCAACGCGCTGAATGCGATGATTATGATCTTCCACCAGTCCGTCGCCCAGACAATGCCTTCTTCTTGGAAAGCGAGATTCTCGATTATTGTTCCGCTGAATAGCATGGCTGTCGTCAGGACTGGTGTTTCGCGATTCTGCTAGAAGAGGCCGTGAATGCGGCCCGTCTCGACGTCGACGTCGATGCGTCTGAACGCAGGATCGGAACCCGTGCCTGGCATCAGTTTGATGTCGCCAGCCACTGGAACGATGAAGCCTGCGCCGCGATAGAGCAGGATGTCTCTGATTGGCAATGTGAAGCCAGTGGGACGTCCCTTGACATCGGGATCATGCGAAAGCGAGAGGTGCGTCTTGACCATGCAGACATTCAGTTTTGCGATTTCAGGATCGTTCTGGTAGAGGTCAAGTTTGGCCTGAGCCTCTGGCAGCAGCTGAACGTCGCCTGCGCCGTAGACTTCTTTTGCGACGGCCTTGACGCGATCGATGATCGGCTGCGAATTGTCGTTGAAGAAGCGGAAGTCGTTCGGCTTCTTGACGGCTTCTTCGACTGCCTCCGCGAGTTCAAGCGCGCCCTGGCCGCCGAACTGCCAGTGCTTGGATAGCGCGGTAAGTGCGCCTGCCTGCTCGGAGAGCTTGCGGACAAGTTTGACTTCTTCGTCGGTGTCTGTATAGAAGTGGTTGATGCAAACCACGGGCTGGACGCCGGACTTGCGGACGATGTCCAAATGCGCCAGAAGGTTCTGGCAGCCCGCCTCCACCAGCGGAAGGTTCTCGTGGGTATAGACGTCGTCCAGTTTGGTGCCTGGCTTGACGGTCGGACCGCCGCCGTGCATCTTCAGCGCGCGAATTGTCGCGACGATGACGACTGCATCTGGTCTGAGGCCGCTGGCACGGCACTTGAGATCGACGAATTTCTCGTATCCGATATCGGAACCGAAGCCGCTTTCCGTGACATGGTAGTCTGAGCATCTTACGCCGATTTGGTCGGCGATGACGGAACTCTGTCCGATGGCGATATTTGCGAATGGTCCTGCGTGGACTAGGATGGGCTGTCCTTCGATGGTTGAGATCAGCGTCGGATTGAGTGCGTCTGCCAGGAAGGCGGTCATTGCGCCGTCGACTTCCAGATCATGTGTGGTGATAGGCGAACCGCTGCGGCTGTATGCGACGACGATCTTGCTGATGCGTTCGCGGAGCTCTCTGAGATCGTTTGCCATGGCGAGGATGGCCATACGTTCGCTGGAGCCCGTGATCGCGAATCAGGAACCCACGGTGACGCCGTCC
>JAKSPA010000101.1 GCA_024405235.1 Lentisphaeria bacterium | reverse complement strand
AAGCCAGAAAAGACAAGGCTAACAGCAAGATAAAAGATGATGATGAGATAGTAACGTGAATATGGTATAGCCGCATCGGTGCGGCCGAAAAGATGCAGTGTCTGGTCGAGAAAGATGAGTCCGAGGGCCTGGATGGTGAAGATGAACAGCAGGAACATGGCCATCGCCTGGCCGAGCACTTTGTTGGCTTCTTCAGGCTTCTTTTCGCCCAGCAGAAGCGATATGAGCGCGCCGGAGCCCTGGCCGATCATCATGCCGAGGGAGGCCAGAATGATCATGTACGGGAAGGTCAGCGAGAGTCCGGCCATCGCATCGGGACCTGCGCCGCGTCCGATATAGAGTCTGTCAACGATCGTGTAGAGGCAGTTGCCGAAACTAGATGCCATGGCGGGAAGCGCGAAGCGCATGAGCAGTTTCGGGATTGGTGCGGTGCCGATAAAATCAGAAGAATGGCTGGACATGTCGTGAAAAAAGCTGCGTTGTCGTGGGAATTCCACTAAATATAATATATGGAAGGATGTAAAATGTGTTATAGTACGTAATTTACGATGATGATAAAGAAAAAAAAGGAATCTTTCTTATGAGTCTGACAAAGAAAATTGGCGATGCGCGCCTGACTTACGATGGTTGCGATTACAATATTCCCGTACTCGAGGGGACGGAGGGCGAACGCGCTCTTGACATACAGTCACTGCGCAAGAACACAGGCCTTGTGACTTTCGATCCAGGCATGGTGAACACAGGCGTAGGCGAAAGCAATATCACCTTCGTTGACGGCAACAAGGGCATTTTGCGCTATCGCGGATACGATATCGAGGACCTTGCCGAACACTGTTCCTTCCTTGAAGTCGCCTATCTTCTGGTGCATGGCTTCCTGCCGACGCCGAGCGAATACAACGCGTTCAGTACGCAGATGAACCTGCATTCCATGCTCCATGAGAACATGCGGAATTTCTTTGCGCTCTATCCAGATCACGCGCACCCGATGGCGATTCTCTCCGCGATGGTCGTTTCGCTTTCGACCTTCTATCCTGAACTGGAGACGGAGATGACGGAAGCCATCGATATCACCGTTGCGCGACTGCTGTCGAAGCTCCGCACGATCGCTGCCTTCTCCTACAAGAAATACATGGGCCATCCGATCGTCTATCCACGCAGCGATCTGCGCTATTGCGAGAACTTCCTGAACATGATGTTCAGAACGCCAGTGAACGACTATGTGCCTGATCCCGTCGTGACTCGCGCACTGAATCAGCTGCTTATTCTGCATGCCGACCACGAGCAGAACTGCTCGACATCAGTGGTGCGCGCCGTCGGTTCCAGCCGCGCGAATCTCTATGCGAGCATCTCCGCTGGCGTCTGCGCGCTGTGGGGACCTCTACATGGCGGCGCGAACCAGAAGGTCCTTGAGGTTCTGGAGGATGCGATAAAGACAGGCACGAGTCCGAAGGCGCTCGTGGAACGCGCGAAAGACAAGTCGAGCAATTTCAGGCTCTTCGGTTTCGGACATCGCGTTTACAAGACATACGATCCAAGAGCGCGTGTCGCAAGCAAGATCTGCAAGCAGGTGATCAGCCATGCTTCTGGAAAGGACGATCCGCTTCTCGACTATGCGCAGGAACTGGAAGCCACCGCCATGGCGGACAGCTATTTCCAGGACAGACATCTCTATCCAAATGTGGATTTCTACACGGGACTCGCATATCGTGCGATGGGAATTCCCGTCAACATGTTCACTGTCATGTTCGCAATCGGACGTCTGCCTGGATGGATTGCACAGTGGCTTGAACAGCGTGACGACGAGATTCAGCGCATCGTGCGCCCGCGGCAGGTCTATGTCGGCCCCGAATCGCGGACCGTCGCCGAAACGATTTCACAGAAGCCCTACAAGGAGTAGGCGCGCACATTGCAAAATGCGTGTTTCACGTGTTTTGCGCTTTTAAGAAAACAAGGAGGAATAAATGTCTCTCTTTCAATGTGTAATGTGTTCTGCTAGCCTGGAAAAGCAGACAAATATCAACATTGTGCATCCGAGTTATTGGAATGGAAAGGATCCGCTTCCAGTGCTCTATCTTCTGCATGGCCTGTCGGACGACTATTCGAATTGGATGCGTCGCAGTCTCATTGAGCTCTTTGCCGACGAGAAGAACATCATGGTTGTCATGCCTGACGGCGCCCGTTCGTGGTATTCCAATCAGATAGACGGCTGCAACTACTACGACTATGTGTCGAAAGAACTGCCCGAATTCATCGAGCGGACCTTCAACGTGGCGAAGACCGCCGACAAGCGCTTCATCGCAGGCCTTTCCATGGGCGGCTACGGTGCCGTCAAGATCGCGCTGAGAAATCCTGAACGCTATGGTGCCGTCGCGGCATTTTCGGGAGCATACGAACTCAACTGGGTGAAAGAGGCCCATCCGAAGTGCTATACGGAGGCTTTCGGCGACGCCCCTTCCGCAGAAGATGATGTCTATCGTCTGGTGGCGGATTTCAAGAGCGCTGTTCGTCCGAGATTCTATCTCGCATGCGGTCTGCGCGACCGTTTCTACCAGTGCGACTGCGATTTGCGCGATCGGCTGAAGGCCGCTGGTTTCGATGTCGTCTGGGACGAAGAGGATCGCGATCACGAATGGCGATTCTGGAATTCTCAGATCGAGAAGGCGATTCCGTGGATGTTGATGAAATAGAAAACACATGCGTTTCAGACCATGCATTGACCTACACGGCGGCCGTGTGAAGCAGATTGTCGGTTCATCGCTGCGGGACGGCGCAGGCGCGGAGGAGAATTATGTCGCTTCCGAATCGCCTGGCTGGTTCGCGCGAAAATACCACGACGATGGTTTGTGCGGCGGCCATGTGATCAAGCTTGGTCCTGGCAATGACGATGCCGCGCGTGAAGCGCTTTCCGCCTGCCCGAATTTCCTTCAGATCGGCGGCGGCATCACGCCTGAGAACGCATCCGAGTGGATTGAGGCGGGCGCCTCACATGTGATCGTGACGTCCTATCTTTTCGCGGACGGCGATTTCGTGCCGCAGCGGCTGGAATCGTTGCGGCGAGCGGTGCCGCGCGAGAGGCTTGTGCTGGATCTCTCCTGCCGCAATGTGGACGGTGAATACGTCGTCGCCTGCGACCGCTGGCAGAAACTGACGCATCTGACGCTCTCTGAAAAGACCTTCGACTATCTTGGCGAATGCTGCTGCGAATTTCTGATTCATGCCGTTGATGTGGAGGGACTCAAGCAGGGAATCGACGAGACTCTGGTGGCTCGTCTTGCCGAGTGGTGCCACTATCCTGTGACCTACGCAGGCGGCATCCGTTCGCTTGAGGACATTCAGCGCATACGTACGGCAGGCGCGGGACGTATTGATTTCACTGTCGGCAGCGCGCTGGATCTCTTCGGCGGCAATCTGCCATACGACATTTTGAAGCGGATCGAGTGAACCATGTTTCCCGAATACGAACATTGCGAATTGTGTCCGAGACGCTGTGGCGCGAATCGTGCCGCAGGGCAGAAGGGCTTTTGCGGCGAGCCTGCGGAACTGCGCATAGCGGCAATTGAGCCGCATTTCGGCGAAGAGCCGCCGCTTGTCGGCAAAGAGGGCAGCGGCACTGTCTTTCTGACAGGATGCTCCTGCGGCTGCTTCTTCTGCCAGAACTACCAGCTGTCCACGGAGCACGTCGGCGATTTTCTGAGCGTGGAGGAGGCTGCGGAACGCATTCTCGCAATGGCTGCGAAGGGCGTGCGGAATATAAATTTCGTGACGCCTGACCACTATTGGCCGCATTTGCGTGCCGTGCTGAAGCGCGTTCGCGAGGGCGGTTGCGAACTCCCCGTCATCTGGAACAGCAGCGGCTACAGCAGTGTCAAAACTCTTGCCGACGCCTACGACAACGGCGTGGAGATCTTCCTGCCCGATTTCAAATACAGCAATGGTGCGCTTGCACGGACGTGCATGGGCCGCGAGGACTATCCAGAGGTCGCCATGGAGGCGCTGAAGTTTCTTGTTGATACGGCGGGATTCCTGCGGCCGTTCGACGAGACGGGCGAGATGGCCGCAAATCGCGGCGTGCTTGTGCGGCATCTTGTTCTGCCTGGCGAAGTGGAGAATTCCCTCGGCGTCCTCAAGGCGCTTTACAACGAATTCGGACCAGGCCTTCCGATTTCCGTCATGCGGCAGTTCAGGCCTATGCCTGAGTGCCACAGGCGCGGCTTGTTCACACGCGTGGTGAACGATGACGAATACCGACGCGTCATGGAGGCCGTGGAGGAATTCGGTTTCTACAAAGTCTTCCTGCAGCCAGACGCAGGCGATGAAAATTTCATTCCGGACTTCCGTCACCAGGGCGAGGCCTTCAAAGGCAATGCCATCGCACAGGGAAAAGAGTTCTAGCAATTCTCAATTCACACAGAAGAGTCTAGACTCCTGGATGATTCCGCGGAGCAAGCTCCGCGGCACTATTCTTAGCGCTGCAAGGCGTAGTCCGCTCCGCGGCACTATTCTTAGCGCTGCAAGGCGTAGTCCGCTCCGCGGAATTGATTCAGCATCTAGCATTCTTAATTAATTGAGCATTGAGCATTGAGAATTGAATAGAGTAACATCAAAAAAAGGAAAACGAAAAAATGTCATTGAAAGCAGCTGTGCTAATGGGAAGCAATTCTGATCTGCCGAAGATTCAGGGTTGCATCGACATCCTAAAGAAACTCGGCGTCGAGACGACGGTGCGTGTCATGAGCGCCCACCGCACTCCCGATGTCGTGGCGGATTTCACCGACAACGCAATCGCCAACGGCTACGGCGTCATCATCGCGGCTGCAGGCGGCGCGGCGCATCTCGCAGGCGCAGTCGCGGCGCATACTCTTCTGCCCGTCATCGGCATTCCAGTCGAAGGCGGCGCGTTCCATGGCATGGACGCCCTTCTGGCGACTGTGCAGATGCCAGGCGGCATTCCCGTGGCGACGGTCGGCGTCGGTTCGGGCGGTGCCACGAATGCGGGATTGCTTGCGGCGGAGATCCTTTCGCTGGCGGACAACGCGCTGCGCGAAAAACTCGCCGCAGAGCGTGCTGCGCGTCGTGAGAAGGTTCTGGCCGCGGATGCGGAGATTCAGAATCTCTAATTGATGCAGTTGAAGAAATACTTCTACATTATTATCATGCTGGCGCTCTCGCTGCCGCTTTTTGCGCAGGAGGGCGTCAGCTGCAAGTGCGCCACTGAAAATTCGGAGCTCTTCGCGCTCAGGCAGGAGAGTCTCTGGAATCTCCAGATGCTCGTGAGGATGTGCCACAGAGAAACCGACGGCCTCTTCAAAACCGCTGGAATCCCAAAGCGCACGCTCAATTTCTACGCGCTGGAGAGAGAGTTCTCCGAAGACGAATTCACTGGAAGTTCGGTGGCTGTGCCATCGAACGAGAGCGCTCATCGCGGCGTGTGGCGAGTCTTTCATGCAATGGTCGCAAGACGCCTTCGCGAATGCTGCCAGACGCGACTGCCAAAGGAGCCGTCTTGCGTGACGATTGTCGCGGCCGCCTTGGCGAACCGTGTGGTCTATTGCGGCCTCGGCGCTACAGGAGTCTATCGGCGCGATTTCAGAATCCCACGGATGCAATTCTCATGGAGGCGCTTCCCGCCTCTCGCACATCTTGTCTCAGGACCGGCGCCTTTTTCAGACGGCGCGCTTTTCAGAGTCTATCTCGTTCATTGCAATCTCCTTCTGGATATTCTTGAAGGAACGACGAGAAATCTTCCCGAACTGCTTGCCGAATGGGCGCTTGCGGAATGCAGAGACGGACTGCCGCCGCTTGAGGCGCTCAAGCACGCGCTGCCGGAAGGCTCGCTAATGCCAGGCGAAACCATGCAGGCTTGGTATGAACGAAACGCTTTGGCGTTGGTAAACGATCGTGTGGTGGACGATTCGGTCGAAGCGCTGCAGCAGCGTCTTGAAGAGCTGATGACGGTGTCGTTTCTGTCGGCGGATTCGCAGGACGGCATCATGCGGGTCCATCTGGAGCGCCTGCCCGAATTGTCTCGCGACTATCATTGGGATTCGGCCGCGTTGGGCGAAGTCCAGAATGGTCTGATGCGTCTGCTGCCGTCCGTGCCGCTGCTGTTGCAGGAAGCTGTCGGCAAATACATTTCGGCGGTGGATGCGTTGCGTCAGGGGGTGAATAGAGATTTCCGCGAGCGTCTCTACGATGGTCGCCATGAATTCGAGTCCGCTTCGGTTTTGCAGGCGAAGGCGGAGGAGATGCTTGACGAAGCGGAGGAAGACGACGAACGGGCGCTTCGCATGCATGAGTGGCTCGAGACGCTGAAGCGCCGCAATGCTTTGAATGCCATAGACAAGATGCTTTTCAATTGACAGAAGGAAACAACGTGAATGAAACGGCGGATCGCCATAATTCTCATAGTGCTTGAAATCGCCCTTTCCCTTTGCTTTCTGGCGGGCGGAGTGGCCTTTACGCGGCAGGTCAAAAGCGTCCTGCCTGTCTCTGATCTGCTGATGGTGGAGAATACTCTACGGCAGTATGCCGATG
>JAKSPA010000100.1 GCA_024405235.1 Lentisphaeria bacterium | reverse complement strand
TTATTATACGCAAAAGGGGGTGGACATGCCTTCTTGGCCATTTCTGTGCGTTGTACGCGATTCTGGCAATTTTTACATGCGATTTTGGGCTCCCGCGGACGCGTTTTGTGACAAAATTCAGTGAACTCTCCGTTTGGGCTTTTTTTTGGGGGATATAAACTTAACTTGTCCTATCTGGTCCACATTTTACACATTTTCCACATGGCAACTTAAGTATATAGCTCCCTTCCTTTTACAGTCCGACTTGTCAGATTGCTCAGATTGCTCAGACACAAAAAAAAGCGCCGACGAATTAGATTCATCGGCGCTTTTTTTATGCGGCGTTCGGATTACTTACCGGAGATCTGACCGTGTCCGCGGAAGAGGCGGGTCGCGGCGAATTCACCCAGACGGTGTCCGACCATGTTTTCAGTGACGAAAACGTTGATGAAGCTCTTGCCGTTGTGAACAGCAAAGGTCTGACCAACGAATTCTGGCAGGATAACAGAGCGGCGGCTCCAGGTCTTGATGGCCTCTTTCTTGCCGCTCTTGGCGAGTGCCTCCGACTTCTTCAGGAGGGAATCGTCAACAAAAGGTCCTTTCTTGATGCTTCTGGACATTACTTCTTCCTCCGTGAAACGATGAAGTTGTCGGACTGCTTGTTAGGCTTACGGGTCTTGAATCCCTTGGAGAGCTGTGCCCAAGGAGACTGCGGGTGGCCACCACCGTCTGCCTTACCTTCACCACCACCCATCGGGGAGTCGACAGGGTTCTGTGCGACACCACGGACGTGGGGGCGGAAACCGAGATAACGTGCCTTACCGGCCTTACCCAGTTTGATATCGGCGTGCTCGATGTTGCCGACCTGACCGATGGTAGCACGGCACTTGACGTTGATCAGACGGACTTCGCCGGAGGGCAGGCGAACCTGCGCGTAGCCATTCTCCTTTGCGCGGAGAACTGCGTACTGACCTGCGGAACGTGCGATCTGGGCGCCCTTGCCGGGGACCATTTCGATGCAGTGGATGTTGATGCCTTCGGGTATGTTATCGATGGGCATGTTGTTGCCGGGCTTGAACTCGGCATTGACACCGCTCATCAGAACGTCACCCTGCTTGACGCCGACAGGCGCAAGGATGTAACGCTTTTCACCATCGGCATAGTGCAGCAGTGCGATGCGGCTGGTGCGGTTGGGATCGTATTCGATCTCCGCGACGCGCGCTGGCACGCCGTCCTTGTCATAGCGCTTGAAGTCAATGATACGGAAGCAGCGCTTCACACCGCCGCCACGGAAGCGGACAGTCATGCGGCCGTAGTTGTTGCGGCCACCAGTGGAGTGCTTTCCGACAGTCAGGGACTTTTCGGAAGTGCGGCGGGTGAGTTCTGAGAAGTCACTCACCACCATGCCACGACGCCCTGGGCTCGTAGGCTTGTATGCTTTGATTCCCATTTCGAGATTTCTCCTGTGTGAGTGATTTTACAGCAACTCGATAGTTCCCTCGGAGAGGGTGACCACAGCCTTCTTCCAGTCAGGGCGCTTGCCCATCTTGGCGGTGCGCATCCGCTTGGATTTGCCCAGGAAGTTCATGGTGTTGACAGCAGAGACCTTAACTTCGGGGAAGATGGCCTCGACGGCTGCCTTGATCTGAACCTTGTTGCTTGCGGGATTGACCTTGAAGAGGTACTTGTTGAACTTCTCGGTCAGTTTCGTGCCGCGCTCAGTGATAAGCACGGTGTAAACCACATCGTATGGATTGAAGGTTTTGTCCATCGTGTTCATCTCCTTATGCGAGGCGTGCGGCCAGCTGAGCCAGACCCGCCTTGGTGATGACGATCTTCTTGAAGAGCAGCATCAGATAGGTATTGACGCTGGAAGCCTTCAGAACCAGAACCTGCTGGAGTTTTCTGGCGGCCAGATCGACGTTTTCGGAGTATTCATCAACGAGGACCAGTGCGTCGGTGCCAGCGTTGATGGCCTTGAGGAATCCAGTCATCTCCTTTGTCTTCGGAGTATCGAAGGCAAGAGAGTCGACGACGATGATATCACCGTCATCAAGTCTGTCGGTGAAGGCGCGCTTCAGAGCCAGCTTCAGGACTTTCTTATTGATGGAGACGCTGTAGTCGCGGGGCACGGGACCGAAGGCGACTGCACCACCACGCCAGACGGGGCTGCTCTTGCCGCCGCTACGTGCACGGCCATTGCCCTTCTGACGCCACGGTTTTGCCTGTGAACGGCTGGAGAGATTTGCACGGTTCTTGGTGCAAGCTGTGCCGCTGCGCTGAGCTGCCAGGAAAGCCACAACGGCGTCCTTGACTGCCTGCTCGCCCTTGTCACGGACAAGCCAGCTCTCCTCGATGGCGGCGGGTGCGCCAGTGTCGGCGCCCTGCTGATTCAGGATATTGAGGTTAGACATTGTTGGCTCCTCCCAGATTACTTCTTAACGGCGTTGCGAACGACCACGACACCGCCGTTGGCGCCGGGGATGCCGCCCTTGACGAAAAGCAGATGCTCTTCCGGACGAACGCCCACGACCTTCAGGTTCTGAGTGGTGCGAGTGACATCACCCATGTGACCGGGCATTGGATGGCCCTTCATGACCTTACCGGGCTTTTCGCACATACCGATAGAACCGGTTCTGCGGGTCCATGCACCACCGTGAGTTTCACGGCCACCGGCGAAGTGCCAGCGATGAACGACGCCCTGGAAGCCACGGCCCTTTGTGGTGCCGGTGACATCCACGAATTCGTCTACTGCAAAGATATCGACGTCGAGGACATCGCCAGCCTTCTGGGCGGGATCGGCATCCAGGCGGATTTCCTTGATGACTTCGGGAGGATTGGACTCCAGATTTGCGGCCTTCAGTGTTCCGAGGACTGCCTTGGAGACATTCTTGATCTTGCGTGAGCCGAAGCCCAGCTGAAGAGCGCTGTAGCCGTCCTTTTCGACGGTTTTGGCGGTAATGACGGTGCAGGGGCCGCAGTTGATGACGGTCACGGGGACCAGAGCGCCCTGCTCATTGAAGATCTGCGTCATACCCAGCTTTTTGCCGATGAGACCTTTCTTCATGTTCTATGTCTCCTTGGCTTAGAGTTTGACGACGATTTCCACGCCAGCGGGCAGAGAGAGCTTGCGCAGCTCGTCAACTGTCTTGACGGAAGAGTTGATGATGTCGAGAACGCGCTTGTGGGTGCGGATCTCGAACTGCTCCATGGACTTCTTGTCCACGTGCGGGGAACGGTTGACGGTGAACCGCTCGATTTTGGTGGGCAGGGGGATGGGTCCTGCGATCTGCGCGCCGGTGCGCTTGACGGTACCGACGATGTCCGCGGTGGACTGGTCCAGGATCGAGTTCTCGAAAGCCTGGAGCCGGATGCGGATGGTTTGCTTGTTAGCCATGTCCTTTTCCTGGTTATTTGCTCTGGTCTGGTCGGATTTCCAACGCTGCGGGCTCGGCGGCGAAGAGCGCCCGTCCTCCCGTTATAGAACGGAGAGAAGTGGCATAGGAAATCATTTCTGCGACGGGGACCAGTGCGACTGCGCGAGAGCCGCCGTCTGGCAGAGCATCCACCTGAAGGACTTTTGCGCGTCTTGCGTTTAGGTCGTTCAGGATGGCGCCGATCTGTTCGGCAGCGGAACTCACTTCGAGCCGCATCACAGGTTCCAGCACAACCTCCCGTGCGTTGGTCAAAGCATCGACCAGCGCGAGTCGGGTGGCGGTTAAGAACACCGGTTCGGAAGTGTCTTCGCTTTCGCTGGACACCTCCTGGACTGTGACGCGCGTGTTCGTCAACGGGTAGCCCGAAGGGGTTCCACCGTCAACGAATTCGGTTACTGCCTGCTGGATTGCATCGATGCAATCCTTAGGCAAAGAGGAACTTTCCGCGAATGGGAAAAGAACCTCTGCACCGCTGTTTTGAGGCAGCGGTTCAAATTTCACAACGACTTTGGCCTGAACGGTCAATGTCGGTGAGAGTTGCCTTCTGAACTCTCTTTCAATCAGGGCCTCCTGCGCTACAGTCGCACGATATGCGACGAGCGGTCGCCCTGCCCTGGTCGCGACGCGGTGCTCGGAGAAGAGCCTTTCGCGAAGGACCTGCAGATGGAGCTCTCCCATTCCCGAAGCGGTGCACTGACCGTCCTGGGGCCCGCGCTTCCATCTAAGCGTGGGATCTTCTTCCGCGAGAACCGCAAGTGCGTCAGGGAGATTCCTGCGGTCTTCAGCGCCAATGCCTTCGAGAACCAGCGAGAGCACCGGTTCAGGGAAGCGCATTCTCGCAAGGCGAATGAGCGGTGCGCCCTCTTCGACGAGCGTGTCTCCCGCGCGGAATGCGGGAAGAGCCGACTCGGCATCAGCTGCAAGGCCGACGACTTCGCCTGCGACGGCGAAGGGAATTTCATCGGCTTCGGCGGCCTTGAGGCGCCACACCTGTCCGATTTTCCAGGAGATGTTCCTGTTTGCATCGGTAAGCGTCATGCCCTTTTCAACACGGCCGCTGTAGATGCGAACAGCAGCGTAATCCCCAGGCCATGGGGAGCGGATGGTCTTGACAACCGACATCACCGCAAAACGGCGACCATCAGGCGCAGTCAGTTTTCCATCCGAAATCGAGAAGCATCGTTTGCCAGAAGGCGAACAAAGCCGTTCGGAGGGTGTCGGGAGATAATCCGCGACGCCGTCCAGAAGTGTTCTCACGCCCCAGCCAAGTTTGGCCGAGCCGCAGAAAACAGGAATCACGGCGTTCTTGAGAACCGCTCTGCGAAGAGCAGCAGTGAAGATTTCCTTCGGCGGGAAATCTCCCTTCAGGAAGAAATCGGCAATTGCGTCGTCGCATTCGCCGAGAGTCTCCAGAATCTGTCTGCGTCCATCCCAGAGGGTGAGTTCAATGTCGTCAGCAGGAACATCGCCCTGCTCTCCGACAAGTTCGCCAGTGACCAAATCGACAATGCCGAGAAATTTTCCAGACTCGTCCTTGACGGGAAGCATCAGCGGCAACGGCTTGCTGTCGCCGAAGAATTCGCCCATCTGAGCGAGGACCGCATGAAAATCGGCACCTTCGCGATCCAGTTTGTTGACGAACGCAAGGCCAGGCAAGCCATAGCCGCGTGCTCGTCTCCAGACCATTTCGGACTGAGCCTGAACGCCACGCACAGCGCAGAAAACCGCAATCGCAGCGTCCATCACCCGCAGAGATCGTTCCACTTCGGCTGTGAAATCTACGTGTCCCGGAGTATCCAGCAGATTGAACTGCTTTTCGCGCCAGTTGCATGTAACTGCAGCACTGACGATCGATATTCCGCGTTCACGCTCCTGCAGGAGGTAATCGCTGACCGTCGTCCCATCCTCAACCGCTCCGCAGATGCGGATTTCGCCGGTTTCCTGAAGGATTCTTTCGGTCAGAGTGGTCTTGCCTGCATCAATGTGGGCGATGATGCCGAAATTTCGGATGGAGTCATCGCGGGCGTCCATCATCAGACAAAACCGAAAAAAGAGTGTCAGTTGACGTCGTCGGAAACGCCATTCAGCGCCGTCCGACGACACGTGAAAGCGACATCCCGTTGAAGAGATGTCGCCATTGAGCAATCAAAGATTAGCGGAAGTGGGCGAATGCCTTGTTGGCGTTGGCCATCTTGTGGACATCATCACGCTTCTTGATGGTGTTGCCGGTGTTGTTGAAGGCATCCATCAACTCTGCTGCCAGGGCGTGGCAGGTGTCCATGCCCTTGCGGCCACGTGCATAGGTGACGATCCAGCGCATTGCCAGAGCGACCTGACGTCCTGCGGGAACTTCAAGCGGAACCTGGTAGGTAGCACCACCGACGCGCTTGCTCTTGACCTCAAGACGCGGCTTCGCGTTTTCGAGAGCGGCCAGGAAGAGATCCAGCGGCTCCATGTCCGCCTTCTTCTCCTTGAGAATATCGAATGCACCGTAGACGATGGTCTGAGCGGTGGACTTCTTGCCGCACAGCATGATGGTGTTGATCAAACGGGCGACCAGCTCGTTGTTATAGCGCACATCCGGAATGAGTGCGCGCTTGACTGCCTGATGTCTTCTCATTGTAGATTACTTCTCCGTTTGCCTGAAATTACTTCTTCTTTCCGTCACTGGCACCAGCCTTCGGGCGCTTCACACCATACTTGGAGCGACCACGACGACGCTTGTCAACGCCGAGTGTATCCAGCTTGCCGCGGACAACGTGATAACGAACACCAGGCAGGTCACGGACACGGCCGCCACGAACCAGCACGACGCTGTGTTCCTGGAGGTTGTGGCCTTCGCCACCGATGTATGCGGTGACTTCCTGACCATTGGTCAGACGGACACGGCAGACTTTGCGCAGAGCGGAATTAGGCTTTTTGGGGGTGCGTACGGTCACCAGCATGCAGACGCCGCGGCGCTGCGGGCACTGATCAAGTGCACGGACACGGCTCTTGGCCGGCTTGACGGAACGGCCTTTACGGATCAACTGATTGATTGTGGGCATTCAGGGATTTCCTAGTTATTTATTGTGTCAAAAAAAAGTCATCAAAAAGTGCAGTCGCATAATATAATCCGATTTCAAATCTTTAC
>JAKSPA010000010.1 GCA_024405235.1 Lentisphaeria bacterium | reverse complement strand
GACAGTTGTCGCCATTTCCCGCCATCATCCTGTAATTTGATGTAATGTAATACCGCCCCGAGATCGGTGCGGAACCTTTTGAAATCCGAATCGCCCATTGAGGCTGGTTCAATCAAATTCAGGCGGTAGTCGGCGCACAGTTTTTTCAGGCCGTCCTTGGGAAAGTCGATCATGTCGTGCAAGGTGCGTGGCCCTTTCCATGCGCCATGGCCCCAGTAGATGACCAGCGTCACCACTGGAGGGAGTCTGTCTTCCTTGCAAAGTCCGGAGAGGAACTCCCTTTCAGCATTCCGCCTTTTGTTCGTCTCAACCATGCGGCGCAGGTTTTCAGTGTGCCTCATGGCATCGTACAACATGCAGCGTGCGGGCATGGCAAGATGTGTGCGCCGCTGGTTTTCAACGCCTACGACGATGTATTTCGTTCCTCCAGCCTGGCGCATTACCACGTTCATCGCGAGATCGCGCAGACGTTCTCTGTGTGCTGTTCCGTTTTCAGTTGTGCAAAAGGATACCACTTCATTGCAATTCGTCTCCTGGAGGTCATCTGGGGCGACGACTTTTTTGCCTCCGAAGAAGCTGAAATTAACCAGATCCGCAAAGACATTACGTTTGGACAAGTACGCTTTTGTAGCGCAATCGCTTTTTCCCATCGCATTTCTCCATTGTTTGGTTCGGCCTCAAGTTTCGTTCGCCGTGTGTTGAATACTCAACAATGTAGTGCGTTGGGAAAACGTTTTGTAAAAAGTAACATAAAGTCATTAAAATCATAATATTGCAATGACTTTTCTTGATGCTGTGCCGTATGCGAATTACGTGTGGCGGCTTAATTGATTTTCGGGTGTGCCTTCGCGTATATTTCGACGAGTTGTCCGATTTCAAGATGTGTATAGATTTGTGTTGTGGAAAGCAATGCGTGTCCGAGCATTTCCTGAACGGTGCGAAGGTCGGCGCCTGCCGCAAGAAGATGCGTTGCGAAGGAATGGCGAAGTTTGTGTGGAGTCACTTCTGCGGGCAATCCAGCCATGGCGACGTATTTTTCAAAGGCGCGCTGGACCGTTCTGGGAGTCAGGCGTTCTCCTTTGATGTTGACGAACAAGGGTGCGTCAACATTTTCCGGCGCCAGGCCTTCCGCCGTTCGTGAAGCCAAATAGTTTCGGAGAGCGTCTGCTGCTGGCGTGCCGAGCATGCAGATGCGTTCCTTTTTGCCTTTTCCGCGGACTAGAAAGGCCATTTGCTTGAAGTCAATGTCGGCGATGTTGAGGCCCATCGCTTCCGAAATACGCAGCCCTCCAGAATAGATGACTTCCAGAATCGCGTGATCTCTGCGTCCGAGAAATTCCGGATTGCCGTTGCTCAGATTGCCTTCTTTCTGGCAGTTCTCCTGCATTGACCAATACTGTTCAGGAGTGGCAAGAAGTTTGGCCACGTCGGGAACGCTCAAGACGACAGGCAGGGCCTTGTGGTTCTTAAGACCGCTGATCAGATGGAAGGGATCTTTCTGCAAAACACCCTCCTGCATCAGGAACTTGTAGAAAGATCGCAGACCGGAGAGCTTGCGGTTGATTGAAGCGGATTTGTCGCCTTGCATCGAGAGCTCCGCGACGAAATGCCTTGCGTCCTCCTGCGATACCGCATCCCAACGGCAGCCGTTTCCGTCGGCGATATGCGATACGGCCTGCAGAAAATGCGCCACGTCTTGGAAATATGCTTCGATGGTGTTTTCCGATGCCTGCCGTTCTGTCCTCAAGTACGTTATGAAACGCGTCATTGATTCATCTTTCGCCAGAATCGAGCGTTCGGCGGAAAGATCAATTGCGGACGAAGGCGTTTTTTTCATTTCGGCGTGACCAAAGAGCGGATTATTTCTCTTTTAGAACCTCTTGGATAAGATCCACGGCGTCTTTCGTGGAGTTGTCTCGTGCGAATTGTGCCAGATTCTTTGCGCGTTCATTCCATTCGGAAGTCTTGGAAAGCCATTCGCGTATGACATCCGCCAGAGTCTCCGGAGTTGTTTCCGATTGTACGAGCAACCGTGCGGCATTTGCGTCCTGAAGGCACTTCGCGTTGAAGAACTGGTGATTGTCCTTCGCTGTAGGAAGCGGCATGAGCATGGCTGGCTTTCTGAAGAGCGCCAGTTCGCAGATGCTTGATGCGCCTGCACGGCAGAGGACGCAATCGGCTGCTTGATAGCATTTCTGAATGTCCGGATCCTTCTTGACGATTCGTGCGGCGAACTTTGCGTCCGAGCATGCCTTTTCAAGCTCCGAATTGTCATCCGCGCCTGTGAGGATGATGAATTGGAGCTTGTCGTGGAGATTGTCGATAAGCAGCATCGTTTCCGTGACGAGAGATATGATGGCTCTTGCGCCCTGGCTTCCGCCAAAGACGAGCAGCGTACGCTTTTCGGAAGACAGTCCGAAGGCTCTGAGCAGCTCTTGGCGTTGAATGTCATCGGGCGGATTTGCCGCCGCTTCCAGAATGGCCTCTCTTAGCGGCATTCCAGTTATGCGCGCGGGAGTCTTTTTCAGTTGCTCCGAATATTTCAACGGCAGCGTCAGCGCTATGGCAGACGCCTTCTTGGCAAAGAGCCTGTTTGCCTGTCCCATGAAGGTGTTGCCTTCGTGCAGGATAAGCGGTTTGTCGGCGGGCCAGGTCCAGCATGGCGCAACGGAGGTGAACGAACCCATGCTCAGCATCGCATCCGCATTGAGTTTTCTGTATAGCGATTTTATTGCACGGCAGCATTTCCAGAAGCGGAATGGGAAAAGCAGCATCTCGATGGGCGTGCGCGGGGCACGGACGCTTGGAATCTCGCAGGCGGATAGGCCGAATTTTTCCGCTGTCGCCTTTTGTTCGGCGCATTGCTGTCCGGAGACAAGGAAGGTGACTTTTCCACCTCTGGAAACGAATTCTCTTGCGATGGAGAGTCCAGGATAGAAGTGACCGCCCGTGCCGCCTATGGGGATGATGGGATTCGACATGCTATTGTGCTTTTTTGCTGGAAATGCGATGAAAAAAAAGAAGGCCATGGCGGGATGAATTCCACAGCCATGGCCGTCAGTCGGTGTGATTCTGCAGGCTAGGAGCCTATGTCAGAGCGGGACTCCGATGGACTTGCCTTCCCATTCCGCAGGGGCGTTGCTGTGAAGGTCGCTGTCCGGATTGGTCTGGATACCTACGCAACCGACCATGACAATGGCGATGATTGCGCAAAGTGCCAGCGCCACCAGCTGCATTGGCTTGAAAGTCTGCATGAGATTGCGATTAGAAGAGGAAGAGGGCCTTCAGCGACATGAGCTGGAGAACCAGTGCGGCGATGAGCACCACTGTGCAGCCGATGACTGCCTTGTCTCCAAGAGAAGAACTGCTTTTCTTGGGAGCATTGAACTTCGGGGCGGGCGCTTCGACGTTAGCGTTGTCGTTTTTCTTGAGCATCATAGTAGTGTACTCCTCCCGTTTGACTTAGAGATCTGCAGGCTGCAGTGAACGGCTGCCGATGACGACGGAGTCACCAGTCATGAAATCTTCAAGCTTGCCGTTGTCGACGGTTGCCAGAGAGTTGAAGGCGGTCGTGGTCATGACCTTCAGCTGACCGATATATTTGCCCTGGCGGTAGACTGCCATGCGGAGTTCGGGAAGGACATCATATTCGGTGAGATTGATGACGACGTAGCCGTATTTTGCATCGACCTTGAGGATATAGCCAGAGAGATTGGCCTGAATGTCATCGAAGGACTTCGGAGGCTCGCTCTTGGCCTCGGCTTTGTTGAGGGAGAGGCCGCGTGCGAAGTATTCGCCGAGAACCTTCTCTGCTTCCGTCAGATCGTTCTTGAGAGAGCCCATCTTGGCGTTGAGGTTGCGAATCTCTTCCTGAAGATCGAGCTTGTCGTTCTCGAGATCGTCAATGCGCGCCAGCTGAGTCTTGAGAGTTGCGAAGTCGGCCTTGAACTGCGCGGCGACATTCTGGTTGGCGGCGGTTTCCGATTCGGTGAGACCAGTGCTTCCGATGTTGGAGATTGCACGGGGGCTTTCCCACTGCACGCCAGAAACCTGTGCGGAACGCAGCGTGTTGGAGAGTTCACGCATGGTCTGGGCCATCAGCGCGTAGTTGGCTTTCAGCGAACCGAGATTCTTGCCTGCGTCTGCGAAGGCCTGACGGTCGGAGCTTGAGAACTCGCCGTTCGTGTTGACGGTGCCGGTGTAGGTGCCGCGGACATTCAAAGTGCGAAGGACCTGATTGAGGGAGGCCTTGACTTTGTTGTCGCGTGCGACGCGATCATTGATGTATGCGCCAAATGCATCCAGACCTTCACCATATTCGTTCAGGTTGTTGAGCATGTCGGCGTTCGGCAGCTTGTCTGCTGGGCATTCCAGCGGATTTGCAACCTTTTCAATGAGATTGTTGATGATTTCTTCACGCTGTGTGATGACGTCGCTGGCGAGGTTGGAAAGAGGGGCTGCAGCGTTTGCGGTCGCGCCTTCTACGCCCTTGGTGGCTTCCCAGCCGAGAGCACCAGTTTCCTTTCCTTTTTCGTCAGTGGAGAATGCAAGCTTGCTTGCGTTTCCGCTGCCTGAATCAAGCGTTCCTGCCGTGCTGGATACGACACCAGCAAGTTCCTGGAAGCGTTTTGCATGTGCCTTGGACTGTTTCCATGCAAGGAATGCGGAAGCAGCGACGGCGAGAGAAAGCACAAAGGCCACTACGGCGATGATCTTCCCGTTTTTACTCATTGGAAAAGTTTCTCCTAAGTTCGTTGGGTATAGGTTATGAGACAAAATTCGTAATCATAGAAACTTAGTCGGTCAACGCTCAATTTCAAGTGAGAAGACGAATTTTTTTCTATGGAATTACAAAAAATCAAGAATTTTCGCAAATTTTGTAAAGAAAATAGAGCCAATTGCCGGAAGTGACCCAAATGATCGATGGGACGGCGAAGAATGGCGCAAAAGGAACTTGAGTGAAAGCCGGCGATGCCTTTTTCGTGTTTTTCGCGGCGATGACGAGTGCCGCCATGAATGCAAGAATGCAGCCACCACAAAGCGTGAAGACGACTGCGTCGGCGCCTATGAATGCGCCTGTCATTGCAAGCATCTTGATGTCGCCTTTGCCCAAAGGTTCTTCTGGGACGTCTTTTGCGGCAGGTCTTGATTTCCGCCATTTGGCCATTGCCTTTTCGCCGAGATAGTAAACTGTTCCGAGAATGATGAATCCTGCGAGCAGTCCGCAGATGCAATCGGCAAGAGAGGCTAGTCTTAACGAAATGGTTTCAGGCAGCGCGGTGTTTTTTATCGCATCAAGAATTTTCCCAGTGAGGAGGCCACCGTAGTTTGGATTCTGCGGAGCGACCATCGCTGGTCTGGAGAGTGGAAAAGCGATTGAAAGGATTGCGGCGGCGACCATGCCGCTGTATGTGACGCGATTCGGAATGATGCCGTGTTCGGCGTCGATTCGTGCCAACGAAAGCATGGTTCCCGCAAACCACCACCAAGGGAGAAGGGTTTCAAGCGGCAGGCCTTCCTGCCAGACACGCACTGAAATCAGTGCGTAGAGAAGCCCCACCGCAGCTTCGCCTGCAGGGTATTTCCATGAAATCGGCAGATGGCATTTGCTGCAACGTCCGCGGAGGCATATCCAACTTAGAATCGGAATGTTCTCCCATGGAAGAATGCGGTGCCCGCATTTGGGACAGGTGCTTGGCGGACGGCACAGGGACATTCCACGCGGGATGCGCCAGACAACAACGTTCAGGAAGCTGCCTATGACGGCTCCCATTATGAATCCGATTGCTGCGACTGTCAGCATTTGCGTGGAAATTCCTGCGTGCGCTATTAGAATCCGAAGAATTCTCTAGGACGATCGTAGGAGAGACGCTTTGCGAGCATCTTCGCGGTCTTGAGAGACATCTGGCCGCGGTCCGCCTGATCGCCGAGGACGCCTGCAAGCGTTCTGCGGTAGACGTCGAAGCGGGAACCGTAGGAGAGGATCTTTCTGGAGTCCGAAACCATTCCCGTCATGTTGCTGAACAGGTCGATGGAGGCACCAAGTTCCAGCTGCGTCTTGATTCCGATGTAGGAGTCGTTGAGCCACCATGCAGGGCCAAGGCAGACGTTGGCGCCGAAAGCGCGCGTGAGCATTGCCAGCGTGGCATTCTGTGCAGGATGCATGTTGTAGAGGACGACCTTCAGGCGGTTGTCGAAGCGGTTCAAGAGAGGCAGAAGCGGCTTGACGACTTCGATGGAGTGGTCGGAGATGTCTCCGCCGACGTCGGCGCCGAGAGAATCAAAGAGGCTCTTGCGGACATCGCGGACGCAACCGTAGTGGAGCTGGAACACCCAGTTGGTCTTGGAGTCCAGTTCGGCCATTTCGTTGAGGAAGAAGCCCTTGAAATCGGCGATTTCGGCCGGTGTAAGCTTCTGGCCGTCGCGCGCCTTCTTGAAGAGCTCTGCGGCGACAGCCTTGTCAAGCTGCTGGGCGAAGGGAGTGACCACGCCGTGGTCGGAAGCGACTGCGCCGAGTTCGCCCATCGCCGCGTGTGCCTGTGCAAGGACGTCGAGGAAGTCGTCGAGTGTGTCCAGATTGCGGCTCCAGCGCTTTCCGAGCCTGTCGACGTATGCGTTCCATGTGGGTTTCTCGATGTTCATTGCATTGTCGGGACGGAATGTCGGGCGGACGCGTCCCTGAATGCGTGAGCTCTCGCCTCTGAGAGTCTTGTGGTAGTCGAGAGTGTCGGCGGGATCGTCCGTGGAGCACATTGCCTCCACGTTCATTGCGATGATGAGAGACTGCGGCGAGAATTCCTTCGTCTGCAGTTTCGCCTTTGACTGCTCCCAGATGGCGTCGGCGTTTTCCGCATTGATTTCCAGATCAATGCCAAGACGTGTGCGCAGATCGAGATGGATCCACTCGTATGTCGGATTGCCTGCGAAGAGTTCGAATACGCCTGCCAGCGCCTTCCACTTTTCGTAGTTGCTGGTGTTCTTTCCTGTGACGAATTCCTCTGCAACTCCGCACTTGCGCATGAGTTCCCACACATAGTGGTCGGTGGCGGCTTCCGCTTCCCAAAGGTCTTGGAAGCCGCGGTCCTCGGCAAGCGCCTTCACATCGCAGTGGTTGTGCGGATCAAGAATGTTCAGGCTGCCAATCTCCTCGTAGATCGCCTTTGCAGAATTAGTCGTGAGGAGGAAGTCCTTGTCCATGAATGCCATTTTTACAGAATCTCCTTTGAGTGTTTCGCTTGTGGATGAGGGCGGACGGCGAACGTCCGCCTCCTGTCAATCCGCTATTTATTCTGATTCTATTATTTTACGACCAATCCGATCAGGCGGCCTGGAACGGCGATTTCCTTGACGATTGTCTTGCCTTCCAGAAGAGCCTGAACTTCTGGATTGGCGTGCGCCAGCGCAAGCATCTGATCTTTGTCTGCGCCTGCAGGAATCATCATGCGCACCTTCGGCTTGCCGTTGAGCTGAACCAGTACTTCGACTTCTGCGACGGCGATCTTCGCCTCGTCGTATTTTGGCCATGGGTGGTATGCCAGAGAGTCTTCGTGGCCGAAACGGCTCCAGAGCTCTTCGCAGATGTGCGGCGCCATTGGCGAGAGAAGCAGAACGGCTGTCTCCAGCGCCTGGCGGTTGCGGTGCTCCAATTTGCCGAATTCGTTGAGGAAGACCATCATCTGGCTGATGGCGGTGTTGTAGGAAAGCGCCTCGATGTCTTCTGTGACCTTCTTGATGGTCTGGTGCAGCAGACGCTCCTGGTCCTTCGTGAGCGGAGTGTCATCGACCTGCGCGGCAAGGTCGCCCGTATTGGTGTCGATGCACATTCTCCAGAAGCGGTGGAGGAATCTGTAGACGCCTTCGACGCCCTGTGTGGACCACGGCTTGACCTCTCTGAGCGGTCCCATGAACATTTCGTAGAGGCGGAAGGCATCCGCGCCGTACTCGTTGATGACATCGTCGGGATTGACGACGTTCTTGAGGGATTTGGACATCTTTGCGGGAAGGCTGGTGAGCTCTTCGCCGGTTTCCTTGTGGAAGAACTTGCCGTCCTTTGCTTCCACGAGATCGTTCGGCACGAGTACGCCGCGCTGGTCCTTGTAGGAGATGCCGAGAATCATGCCCTGGTGGATGAGGCGCTTCCATGGCTCTGGCGTGGAAACGAGTCCGAGATCATAGAGCACGTGGTGCCAGAAGCGCGAGTAGAGGAGGTGGAGCACGGCGTGTTCTGCGCCGCCGACATAGAGGTCGACTGGCATCCAGTACTTTTCCTTTTCGGGATCCCATGCCTGCTTGTCGTTGTGTGGATCGATATAGCGCAGATAGTACCAGCAGGAGCCTGCCCACTGGGGCATGGTGTTTGTCTCTCTCTGGCAGACTTCGCCCGTCTTCGGATCGGTCCACTTGAGCCAGTCAGTGGCGCGTGCCAGCGGCGGTTCGCCGTCTTCCGTAGGCTTGTAGTTTTCGAGTTCGGGAAGAACGACAGGCAGCTGGTCTTCAGGAACCAGACCCGAGTGGCCGTCCGGATAATGCACGAGCGGGAAGGGTTCGCCCCAGTAGCGCTGACGGCTGAAGAGCCAGTCGCGCAGACGGAAGTTGACGGTGGCTTTGCCGACACCCTTCTGTTCCATCCATGCGTTGATGGCCTTCTTTGACTCTTCGAGATGCATGCCGTTGAGATCAAGGCCCTCGTCATTGGCGGAGTTGCAGTGGAGACCGTCGCCTGTCCAGCAGACTTTGCCCGCCAGAACGTCTTCAAGTTTGACGCCTGCGGCTTCGCAATCCTTTTCGCTTGGTTTCAGCACGCAGATGATCGGCAGGTTGAACTTCTGGGCGAACGCGAAGTCGCGCGTGTCGTGTTCAGGAACCGCCATGATGGCGCCAGTGCCGTAGGATGCAAGGACATAGTCGGAAATCCAGATTGGAATTTCGCGGCCGTTCACGGGATCAATCGCGTATGCGCCTGTAAAGACGCCCGTCTTGTCCTTATTGAGTTCCGTGCGGTCCATGTCGGACTTGTGCGCGGCTTCGTCGGCGTAGGCTTCGACTGCGGCCTTCTGTTCGGCGGTGGTGATTTCCGCGACGAGCTTGTGCTCAGGCGCCAGCACCATGTATGTGGCACCGAAGAGCGTGTCTGGACGAGTCGTATAGACTTTGATCTTCAAACCATTATGGCCCTTGACTTCGAAATCGACCTCTGCGCCTGTGGAGCGTCCGATCCAGTTGCGCTGCATTTCAAGCGTGCCTTCCGGCCAATCAAGTCCGGAGAGTCCTTCCAGAAGCTTTTCAGCGTATTCGGTGATTTTCAGCACCCACTGGCGCATCGGCTTGCGGATGACAGGGAAGTTGCCGACTTCGCTACGGCCGTTGATGACCTCTTCGTTTGCCAGAACAGTTCCCAGGGCGGGGCACCAGTTCACAGGTTCGAAGGATTCGTACGCGAGGCCCTTCTCGTAGAGCTTCGAGAAGATCCACTGCGTCCACTTGTAGTAGTCTGGAGAGCAAGTGCGGATTTCGCGGTCCCAGTCGAATGAGAATCCGAAAGCTTCGAGCTGACGCTTGAAGGTCTTGATGTTTTTGGCCGTGGTGATTTCGGGATGCGTGCCAGTCTTCACTGCATACTGTTCGGCGGGCAGACCGAAGGCGTCCCATCCCATCGTATGAAGGACGTTGTATCCCTGCATGCGCTTGTAGCGGCACCAGATGTCGCTGGCGGTATATCCTTCAGGATGACCGACATGAAGGCCTGCGCCTGATGGATATGGGAACATGTCAAGCACATAGACCTTCTTGCGGCTGTAGTCGCAGTCGACTGCCTTGAAGGTTTTCTTCTCCGCCCAGAAACCCTGCCATTTGGGTTCGATTTTGGACGGATCATAGATTTTGCAAATCACTTGGTCGCTCATGGTTTTTGAGTATTTTTTATGGTTTGAAAGCGTAATCCATGTAATATAATCAATCTATTGAACAATATGGTGTAGGACAATGTTTTTTAGGTGGATAGGCAATTGCCTGCGATTTCGGTGGCAGTTCTGGCAAGGGCAGCCTGTTCCTTTGGGGTGTCTGGAAGATCGCATTCGAGCGAAAGAAAGCCGCTGTAGTCGATTTCATGGAGCGCCTTTCCGAAATCGTTCCAGTCAACAATTCCGCTGCCAGGGCGCAGATGCAGATCCGCTTTTCCGTCATTGTCGTGGACATGAATGCATTTCAGCCATTCTTTGCCGATCATTCTTACTGCGTCGGACGGATTGAGGCCGATGCATGCGCAATGGCCCGTGTCCAGACAGATCTTCAGATTCGGATGGTTCATGTCCTCGACGAATTCAAGGACCTGCCGTGGAGTTGAGAGGCAAAGATTTTCGAAGGGCATGTTTTCAAGACAGATGGTTATGCCGTAGTATTTCGCATAGTCGGCGACGCGTCCTAGAAAACCCGCGTTGACCGCCCATACTTCGTCGTCGTTTTGATTCGGAGTGTTTTCGTAGGGCATAATCGGATGGATGACAAAGTATTTTGCGCCAAGTAATTTTGTTCCTTTCAGCGCCTTGTGCATCTTCTCGAAGCGTTCGCGTCTGTCTTCCAGTGTGGAATTTTTTGGTGGCCAGCACCATGGCGCATGCGTCTGGCAGACTGAGAGACCGATATTATCAAGCGTCTCCTTCAGATATTGCAGCTGCGTTTCGAAGCTTGAATCGGATTTCTGCCAGAGAGGAGTTTCGGTGTTGATGAATCCCTGGTAGTCTATGGCGCTGTAGCCATGTGACTTAAGAAGTCTTAGACCATCGGCGAGACCGTATTTGCCGGTGTATGATGAATCAATAATCGCTAGCTGCATGGTTGTGTCATTTGTCAATCAAGCATGATTGCATGTGTCTGTGGATAAAATATCATATTTTGAGATGTCTGCCGCTTGATTTCCCTTTTTCGGTCAATGCCGCATGCCGATGGTAAAAACACAAAAACGCCCCGACGACATGAATCGACGGGGCGTCCAAGAGAATTATTCCGCAATCAGTTTGACGATGCCGATGTTGCCCGTGAAGGCGGGGGCGAACATGTGCTGGCGGCAGGTCGCTGAGAGCATGGTGTCAGCGCTGTAGTGCATGTGACCGGACAGCACGAGTTTGACGGGACTGTTCTCCGCATAGACCATCTGGAGGAATTCGTCGGTCACGGCGTTGGCGTCATAGGCGCATCCTTTGCCCCATGAGAGGTTTCGGCCATTCTCGTGGCTCATGATCTTTTCTCCAAAGCTTGGATCCACAGGAGAATTGAATGGAACGTGGCTTACGATGACGATTGGCTTGCCCTTGGCATAGACTTCCTTGAAGCGCTTCAGTGCGTCAGGCGTCACGTTCCAAGTGCTCTTGTTGTAGCCAACCACCAGAAGATCCTCGAACTCCATGACCATAAGGTCCTCGTCGCCATCAATGGCCTTGCCTAGTTCGGCGATCTCCGCTTCGTGTTCTTGCGCCATCCACCATGGACGGAAGTCGTGATCCGCGCGCGTGTACATATATGGTACTGTCCATTTTGACAGTTCATCCTTCAGTATGTTCAGATTGGCGATGGAACCGAAATCGCAGATGTCGCCGCCAAGCAGCACGGCGTCGGCACCGCAATTGTTGACGACGGGCCCAAGCTTGCGGAAAAGAGCCAGCGTGGAGGTCGTGTTGCCCGACGTCTTGAAGACATTCTCCATGCGGTCCTTGATAATGTGCACGCTTTTCTCCTCTGCTTCGCTCATATCTTCGGCGATGACATGCAAATCGCATATCATTAGGAAATTATAATCGCGCTTCAGGCCCTTTACTTTCATTTCGACGGGCTCGAAGGTAAGGCCCAGTTCTGCAATGTCTGAAGCATCAATGTGCAACTTCCCTTGAATTTCCGGTGCGGTCTCCAATATTGACTCCTGCTTCTCTTCTACAGAAACATTTTCCTCGACAGATGGAGGCGTAACGGCTTCTTTGCTACAGCAACTCACAGCCATCAGGCAGACACCTGCAACAAGGCTTGCAAAAAATCTCGTCATATTCGTTGTTTTTTCCTCTTTAAGTTAAAGTGAAATTGTCATATCCTATAAAATAAAACACCTCTGCCCAGATGTCTGGACAGAGGTGTTTTATTCTATGCGAATGATCTGCGAACTAGTGTCAAATTGTAAAACTAATTTGCCAATTCCATGTATTTTCGGCAGGTTTGCAGTCGTTCACTTCGTGCTTAGTAATCTATGTGTGTCGCTTACGTGCGCAAACCTGCTTGTGAATCTATTGGAATTGCCTAAATTACCTTTTCGAGTTTTACAGACTACTAGTAGGTGAAACCGTATAGCCATTTTCAACAACCAAGATTGCGCCTATTCGTTTCTTTTGGGCGTTTTTTGAAGAAATCGTCAGAAATGGCCTATTTTGACGTGTTTTGCCGTCAAGGGATATATATACGCAAAAGGGCATGAAATGCGACAGCGGCCATTCTAGGGCCCCTAGCGTTGATGTTAGGTTTCTGAAAGGCGTTTTTTGGTGCTCTGCGGGACGGATGATGACGCTTTTCCGCAGTCATGAATTTCCTTTTTTGCGCGGGCTTGTAGAAAGCGTCTTTTTTATATAATCGACAAGTGCATTGAATTCATCAGGCGTCACGCAAGCGTCCTTCCCGAATAATTCGCTGTTGTTGTGCATGGCAAGCTTTCGGCAGATTTCGCGAATGGTGTTAAAATCCTTTTTTATATATGGTACATTAAGGTTGCCAAGATAATACGGCACATCGGCATATCGTTTGAAGCAGTCGATATAGCAATAATAGTCAAGGGATTCAGGAGCGACGGCGACAGAATTGCGTGTGTTTCCACTTACGAAAGTCTTGCTGCGCTTAAGCGCGTTTATATCGCGAAGAGTGTAGAAGAAGAGGCTGTTTTCTTGAGCGTCTTGCGTTGCGGATGGGTATTTCCTCACGTTGTCGGTGACGAAATCCATGTCGTCAAGACGGAATGAATTGCCTTCGACGGTTCGCCACGTCGTTGACAGTACATCAGCGTACGAGAGGCCATGGCCTGGCGTTCTTTCATAAAGGGCGACAATAACAGGAAAGCCTCTGATTTTGCTCGTGTCATTGAACTCCTGACTATTGAAGATCAGATGTTTTTTCAGTGTGTAGTCTTTGAAAAAAGATTTGCACGCCGCATGGTTCGATTTTTTGATGATGTAGCTGAGCGGATGCAGGACTGCGACGAAATCGGCACGCAGTTTCGCGTCGGCCTTGAGTGAAGCCATGCCGATGTCTCTTGCTTTGACATCGTCGTCCATCTGCGTATATGACGTTCCTTTTATTCGTTGCGATATCTGACTTGTAGTATCGTTGTATGGTGGATTGCCTACGATGACGATTCGGTCGTTTCTTTTGAGTCCATACGGTTTTCTTCCGACATTCAGGAGGGCGTTTCTGCATGTGAGCTTCGCGAAGGGGAAGTTTCGCGAAGCCATGTCGCAGGCGACTGGATCTATGTCATTGCCGATGAATGTGTTGCGAGGGAAGAATCTTTTCAGCGCGAAGAAAGCGCCGTAGCCGCAGGAAGGGTCGACAATCTTGAATGAATCGTCGATTAGTCCGTCCAGCCATTTAGCGACTAGACGGACATATTTTTCGGGAGTATAGAAGCTTCCGAGATTGATTCTAGCATTGCTGTTCAGATGTAGTTGTTCTGAAGCGTTCATGCCATGAGAGGGCGGATGGAGGCTATTCTTCCAGTTTGCAGTTCTTGGGGCAGGCGGTGATGCGCTTGTGATAGGTTCCATCGTCGTCCTGGTGCCATTCTGCCGAGATGAAACCGAAAGGCGTCGGGACCTGTCCTTGGACATGCGTCAAGCCAGGGAGGAAATCCGGATTGAACTTGAAGGTGTCGAAGCCTGGAGAGGTCGGTTCGATTCCGAGAAGTCCCGTGCGCAGATACCATGCAGGGATGCTGCTCCAACCATGGCAGAGGCTTCCCGCGAAGCCGAAATCCTCTCCGCCGAATTCAGTCTCCCACAGTGTTTTTGTGCCTTCGAAGAGCGATGGCTCGAAGGATTTTCTGATGCGTGGCAGAATTCTCAGCGTATGCTCCTTCGAGAGGCTGCGCATTACACGGATCCAATAGGGCAATGTGCTGTATGTCGAAGGATACATCTCCTGCGTGTCAATGGAAGCGACCAGTTTCTCCAGTCTCTTTGCATCTGGCAGGCGGTTGAATATCGCGAGAATCTGAATGTGTTCGTGGAATGGCGTTTCCGGATTTTCGTCCGTGCGGTAGAGGGCTTTCTCGCTGTCCCAGAAAAGACTGTCGCATGTTTTGGCGAGCCTGTCGGCTTCTTTCTCGAGTGCCTTTGCGCTGTCCAGTCCGAGTTGCGTGTCGAAAACTCGCGAGAGCATGGCTGCGGAGCGGATCGTCTCTATGAGATATAGATTGTATGGTGCCTGCCAGCGGCTTTCCAGACGGTTGAGGCTTGGCTGCCATTCGCAGAAGTTCCAAATCTGGCTGTCATCGCCAGAGTGGTAGATGGTTCCTTGGGGAGTTTCCACCTTCTTCGCGAACGTGCATTTCAGCAGTCTGTCGATGACTGGAAGCATTGGCTTGACGAGTTCGGCATTGCCGCTGTGCATGTACAGCTCTTTGATTGCGGTAACCCAGACGAGGCTGAAGATAGGAATGGAGAGCTTGTAGCAGCCAGGCGATGTCATCTGAAGCGATTCCGCATTGTCATTCCAGTTCTCGCCCATGAGTTTCAGGCAGCTTGCCGTGAAATCATAGTTTCCCCAGACGGCATATCCGAAGAGCATCTGGTTTCTGGAGTCGTATGGATAGAGTCCCTGTTCACGCATTGGGCAGTCTTCGTAGTGCTCATGCTGGCAGCAAACCAGCGTCCTGATGGCTGTCTCGTCCATTTTTTTGAGCAGGCGGTCAGGGCACTTGAATTCCGCAGGTTTCGGAAGATCGCGCGTGACTGGAACGACGCCGAGATAGCCGACCTTCGGCGGCGTCTGCGTGCCTGTGACGTGCATTTCAATGTAGCGTGCGCCGATTCTGCGCAGACGATGCGTGAAGTGGAGCAGGCCCTTTGCGCAGATTACTCTGTCGGCATAATTTCTTCCGCCGATTGCGGCGCGGACGCGTCCGTCCGTCAGATGTTCGCCGTGCGCGATGTCGAGTATGGTTCCCTCTTCCGCCTCAAGAGTGACGGTCAGCCATCCAGTGAATTCGTTGCCCAGATCGATGATCATATACCATCCGTTTGCGCTGCCTTCGAGCTGCGGCCATGTGAATGGGAACTGCATGGCGTTCTCTGGAGCAAGCGTGAACAGTGCTGGTTCGGTGAATCTCAGAAATTGCAGTTTGTCCGTGCCAGGGGTGATGAAATTTTTGTCGATAGGGCGGCTCTGCAGAAAATCCGTCGAGATGAGTTCGGCGTGTGTCGCGTTAGGGCTGCCGGTTCGGATGAACTGCCCTGCTTGAACGACGTGCGTCACTGGTGCAGGGTGTTCGCGGAGGGGTGGTGCCGCTTCTGGGCGTGCTGTCGGTTTGGCGTAGGTGAACGTTTTCGCGTGTTTCCAGACGAATTTCGTCTGACGTGCGTCGTAGGTGAAAACGTCTCCAAGTTGATTTGTGACGAAGATATTC
>JAKSPA010000001.1 GCA_024405235.1 Lentisphaeria bacterium | reverse complement strand
GCACGCTTGTCTTCTTCTGGGTCGGTGTGCTGCACAACCTGATGCAGGCCGTAGCGCGAGTGAACCGTGTCTTCCAGAACAAGGAAGGCGGGCTGATTGTGGATTACGTCGGCATCGCGCGGGCTTTGAAGCAAGCCATGTTTGATTATACAGGACGCGACAGGGCAAACTACGGAGACATGGACATCGGGACACGGGCCTATCCGAAATTTCAGGAAAAACTGGAGGTGTGCCAGAATCTCTTCCATGGCTTTGATTATTCCCGTTTTATTGCAGGCAGTGACTTGGAACGAGCGCACCTTATTACTGGCGGCGTGAACTTCATTGCCGATGTCCGCGAGGAAAAACGGAAAGAGAATTTCATCAAAGAAAGCATGATGCTGCGTCAGGCACTGTCATTGTGCCGAAGCATTGTCCCCGAAGAGCAGCGTCTGGAGGCGGCCTTCTTCGAGGCCGTACGCACGATGATTACACGGATTGCTGGGGGCGGAAAGAAACTCTCCCTCAAGGAAATCAACGACCGCATCAACGAATTGCTCAGGCAAAGCATCAAGAGTGAAGGAGTCATCAACCTCTTTGCGGATGTCAAGAAGGAATTTTCGCTGTTTGATCCGAAGTTTCTGGAAGAGATTTCCAGAATGAAGGAAAAGAACCTGGCCATTGAACTGCTCAAGAAACTCCTTTCCGAACAGCTTTCCATCTATCGACGCAGCAATGTGGTGAAATCGGAGAAATTCTCGGAAATGCTGCAGCGGGCCATGCACGCCTATCTGAATGGAATGCTGACCAACGAACAGGTCATTGAGGAGTTGCTGAAGTTGGCCAATGAAATCTTGACTGCCCAGAAAGCCGGAGAGCAGACTGGACTTACCCAGGAAGAGATTGCCTTCTATGATGCCATCACGAAGCCACAGGCAGTAAAGGATTTTTACACCAACGACGAGCTGGTTGAGATGACCCGTGAACTGACAGATATGCTGCGTCGTAACAAGACCATTGACTGGCAGAAGAAAGAATCCGCTCGTGCCAACATGCGGCGATTGGTCAAACGCCTTCTGAAACGACATAAATATCCGCCAGAAGGGCAGGAAGAAGCCTTGGAGACAGTCATTCGGCAATGTGAGAACTGGACGGATAATGGCGAGGAGATCGCAAAAATGTAAAGTGATGACACAGTAGGACACATCGCAGTCAATGTCAGGCGACTGTGCATTGATTTTCTGTCGTCCTCGGCACATAAGTTCAATAGGCCGAAGGGAGGCGGATTTTTTTGTATGTCAAGTCTGGTGATCATCGAAGGACATATGATGCCCAACCACATTCACATGACAATCTCAATTCCGTCGAAGTCCAGCGTCAGTTCGGTCGTTGGCTTCACGAAAGGGGAAAAAGCCTTGAAGAAGAATTCGGAGCGACATTGTGTTATTTCCCAAATAAGGAAATAAAAATTTGCAAATTCCAGAATCAGGAATATAGTATATGCATGTCATAAAAAGGAAAACATTGCAGGAATTTTGGGAGAAGTACCCATTGTCAGAACAACCTTTGACAGCGTGGTACAATGAAGCGATACATTCAACATGGAATACACCAAACGACATAAAGGAGAAATATGGCAGTGCGGACATACTGCCAGACAATAGAATTGTTTTTAACATAGGTGGCAACAAGTACCGCTTGATTGTCAAAATTGCATACAAGATACAACAAGTATACATTCGTTTTGTAGGCACGCACAGCGAATATGACAAGATTAACGCGGGGACTATCTGATGAAAAACATAAAAGTCATAAAAACAGAAGAAGAATACGAACAGGCACTTGCTAAGATTGAGAGATTGATGGAGATCAAAAATCCGACTCAAGCTCAGGAAGATGAACAGGAATTGCTTGGTTTGCTGGTTGAAAATTATGAGGACAAGCATTATCCAATTGGCCTTCCTGATCCAATTGAAGCCATCAAGTTCAGAATGGAGCAGGAAGGTTTGACACGCAAAGACCTTGCCAAATACATTGGTAGCGCAAGCAAAGTATCGGAGGTGCTCAATCACAAACTGCCGTTAAGCCTGTCAATGATGAGAGCTTTGCACGAGGGGCTTGGCATTCCTGCCGAAGTATTGTTGCAACAACCAGGGAATGAACTTCCGCCTTGTGTCCATACCATTAAAAAATATCCTTTCAATGAAATGTTCAAACAAGATTATTTTTCAGAGTTCTTTACTGGAACCTTAAATGAAGCCAAAGCAAAGGCTGAGGAAATTCTGGAGTTGTTTTTTGCTAATTTTACCTTGGGCGAGCAAATTTTCTGCAAAAAGACCGAACATGTTGATTTCTCTTCGAACGCTCTTGCGGCTTGGCAATGCCATATTTGCAATATATTGGCAAACAATGAAATACCAAAATTCAATCGTGATGCCTTGGACGATAAGTTCTTTAACGCGGTGGCGCGGCTTAGCTTTTACCGAGAGGGGCCTAAATTGGTGAAAGAACTGTTAAATACTTATGGGATTCATTTTATCATTCAGAAGCATCTGCCTAAAACCTATTTAGACGGGGCTGCGTTCATGCTTTCAAATGGTTCGCCTGTCGTAGCCTTGACCTTGCGCTACGATCGTATCGACAACTTCTGGTTTACTTTGCTGCACGAACTTGCGCATCTGAAATATCATATAGTTGATGCATCTGTCGGTTATTTTGATGATATAGATGGGCAAACTAGGCAATCGACAAATGAAAAAGAGCAACAGGCGAATCACTTGGCAGAAGAAACGCTAATTGAGGATAAAGTCTGGCAAGAGGAAAAGAAAGGATTGTTGTGCGGTCGGAACATAGATAAAGTGCTTCAATTCGCCCGCAACCATCAAGTCGCCCCCGCAGTAGTCGCTGGACGTATCCATTGGGAAAAACAAAATTTCACATTGTATGCTGACTGCCTTGGGCACGTGAAAGAACAGTTTGAATGAATCGCAGTTACCGCGATTTTGCTGTGAACTTTTGGGGAAGTCTGGCACAAATATAAGTCGTGAGTTAAACGCTTGAGATTTAGTGATCAGAGAAAATGAATTGAATACACGGTTTTCGTCCGAAACAGGTGATTTTACTTATGCTGTTCTTGCAGTGTATACGTAATGTGATGAAAGGAATCATGTCCGATGTGATTTTGCAGACGATGAATACGGTGTCGACGCCTTATGTGGTCAGCCTGAAAGCATTCTTCTGGAACTAGTTTCCAGCGGATATTCCTGTGAATGCCACGCTGAGAAATTGTGAGTTCAATGAGCGCCCCTTTGAGGTGCAGAAAAACAGCGTTGCCTGCTGATTCCTTCCAGCCACACCTTTCGTTTCTGCGTGATAGACCCGGTTTGAGTTTCGTCGGGACTGCTCCACCATTTTTCAAGCCGTGAGGTTTTCCCTCACGGCTTTTTTCGTTTCTACGCAGGAAAATCACCCTCAAATCGTCTCTCGGGAGGACTTCTCCGGCGTCTCATCTCCGGCTTCTCCCGCCAAAACATCTCTTTGTCTCTGATTTTTCATTTTCCTGCTGTGTCATTTTTAAAAATAGACACACCCCAATTTACGTAGGAAATTTCAAAATAGACACACCAACGTTATTTATCTGCGCCTTTGGGAAACAATAAACGTATCTCTTTGTTAACTCGCTGGAGAAGAAATGCTTGCAAAGAACACACCTTGTGACATACGTCATTGTGTCATTTTCGTGTGCGGTTGAAATGTCAAAGGAGATTCTCCTTCATATTTCTGCATTGCCGCAGTCCGTTCATCATATCTCGTGTGGGGCAGGATATGATGCGGTGTCCTTCATTCCTGGAAGTTCTCGCAGAGTGTTTTCATTTTGTCTAGCGCTTCTTTTATGGTGTCCACCATTCTCTGCGGGGCGATAGGAATGGCGTCGCCAGGAACCTGCGACAGCGTCCAGCGGAGCATTTCCTCCGTTGAAATGTCGGTGGCGGTCAGAATATAGGTATCCATGTCTCTGGCCGTGATGGTCTGATTCGAGCGCAGGGGATGCGCTTTGGCAAACTGAAGACCGCTTCGTGTCAGCCTGATTCTGACGTTTCCAGCCGATGGAAAATTATAGTAGTTGTCTGGAGAAATCGAATCGATTTCCTTCTGCGACGGCGTGAATCTCTCCTCTTGACTGTAGGCGCGGTCAATGCGGCTTGCAAGGAATGTCAGCCATTTCCGTTTGTCGGGACAGAAGGCGCGAATGCTCCACTGCATGTCGTAGAAGACAAGTGCATGCGGTTCAATGACATGCTGCGAACGCTCGTCCTTGCTGTTTCGATAGTCTATAAGCAGGCGATGGCATGTGCGCCAGGCTTCGAATATCACATTGAACACATCATCGGAGATGGTTTCGCCTGTATTCGACAGAATCTTCAGGGCCTTCAGACGTCCGCTTGAGAGAAATTCGGTGGTGCTGTTGCTTCTGATGATCTCGTCGACGGCGTCTTCAACACTCCTGCTTGTGGAAGGTGGAAGGATGTCCTTCGAAAACTTGCCGCCTATGACGATGGCCAGCAGTTCACTGTTGTTCAGAACGGCAGGCATCGTGCGGGCCGAGTTCTTGGTGTGGAGAGTATAGCAGTGACCGGACCGGGCATATTCCAGCGGACAGTGGTATTCGCGCTTCAGTATCTCGATGTCCCGCCGCACCGTTCTGGAGGCACAGCTGATATCCGTCGTCCCACGCATGGTGGAATCCTCCAGATCCTCAAGAATGTCCTTCATCGTCAGATCGCCCTGTTTCAGCAGCGCGACTATTCGAGCCATGCGCTTGATCTGTTTCCGCGATGCGACAAAATCTGATTTCGATGCTGTTTTTTCCTGCCCTGTCATGGAAATGGCCCGTTGATGCGTCCACATTATGGACGTTGCTATTATGAAAAAATCCAAGAAAGTGTGTCAATATCTGTAAGATAATGCTAAAATTATGCATATACACATAAAAATTGCTTTTTTTCTGAAATTAATTTGATACGGCCTAATTTTGTCCTATGCCTGCCATTAAAGTAAGTGACTTGACAAAAAAAAGAACTTTTTCAATTCACGCAAGACACAGGAGAACGGACCATGACAAAAGACAGCATCAATGCAATGAATACAGACTTCCGCGACAGAAATATACAGCTGGCGATGTCCCAGATCGAGAAGTCCTTCGGCAAGGGGGCCATCATGCGATTGGGCGACAGTCCGAAACAGACGGTGGATGCCATCAGCACCGGAGCGCTCTCTTTGGACATTGCCATTGGTTGCGGCGGTTTTCCGAAAGGACGCATCGTGGAAATCTACGGCCCCGAATCCTCTGGTAAGACGACGGTCTGTCTGCATGTCGTCGCAAACGCGCAGAAGGCCGGCGGGACCTGTGCCTTCATCGACACGGAACACGCATTGGATCCGCGCTACGCCAAGATAATCGGCGTTGATACAGACAATCTTCTTGTCTCCCAGCCGGATTGCGGCGAAGACGCACTGAACATTGCGGAGACTCTGGTGAAGACTGGCGCGATTGACGTCGTGATCATTGATTCCGTCGCTGCATTGGTTCCACGTGCTGAAATCGAGGGCGAGATGGGCGACAACCATGTGGGCCTGCAGGCGCGTCTCATGTCTCAGGCGCTTCGCAAACTGACTTCCGTGGTTGCCAGAACGAACACATGCGTCATCTTCACCAACCAGATTCGCGAGAAGATCGGCGTCATGTTTGGAAATCCAGAGACCACCACCGGTGGCCGTGCCCTAAAGTTCTATGCATCTCTGCGACTTGACATCCGCCGCACTGCAGCCATCAAGGCGCCTGACGGCTCCGTTCTCGGAAATCGCACGAAAGTCAAGGTGGCGAAGAACAAGCTGGCCGCGCCGTTTCAGGAATGCGAGTTCGACATCATGTACAACGAAGGCATTTCACGGGCCGGCTCGATTTTGGATATGGCCGTGGAAATGGGCATTCTCGAAAAGCGCGGCTCATGGTTCTCCATGGGAGACATTCAAGTAGGACAGGGACGCGAGCAGACGAAGGCCGCCATCGCAAATGACACGCAGCTTGCACAGAAGCTCACGGACGCCATCATGGCCAAGCGCCCGCAGGCGGAAGGCGCTGTCAGCGAAGACGAACCGGAAGATTTACTGGAGGAAGTTCCAGTCAAGGCAGCAAACTAAACAAAAGGAGAAAGAAAACATGAGAGACTACACTCACATCTGTATTGTTCTGGATGCGTCGGGTTCCATGGCTTCTATTGAAGACGACACCAAAGGCAGTTTCAATTCCTTCATCAAGGCACAGAAGGCGGCAGAAGGGAAAACGGTGTTCGACCTCTATCAGTTTTCCGATGATGTAAAGCGCCTGGTGGAGCATGCCGATCTGGCCACTTTCAGCGATGATCTGATGGCAAGCTATAGGTGCTCTGGCTGCACGGCGCTGAATGATGCCGTCTGCATCGCCATTGACACACTTGGGCAGGAACTCGCCGCCATGAAGGAGGAAGACCGCCCGGAAAACGTCCTCATGGTGATCATCACGGACGGCTTCGAGAACGCAAGCCAGAAGTTCACGTCCAAGGATGTCAAGGATCGCATCACTCACCAGACTGAAAAATACAATTGGGAGTTCCAGTATCTTGCTGCCAATCAAGATGCCTTCGCTTCCGGTGCGGAACTTGGAATTGCTCAGGACAGCTGCGACAATTTCGTCGCAAGTCCTTCTGGTATGGCCAATGCATGCAAAATGATGTGCAACCGTGCCACAATGGTGCGCAATAGAAACAAGAAGAAATATACTGAATCTATCGTATTAGCCTGGATTCCCGTTGACAGCGTTATGTGTTTACGGGAATTCAGGCTATGGGAGCTGTGGGTCATGTGGGCCATGTGGGAGTGATGTGAGATGTGGGCCATGGCCTGTGGTAGAGGCGCAAGCTTCGTGAAATATCAAGTCTGAATACGCAGACAACTTAAGTATAAAATTTCCTCAAAAAACATTGGATTCTGAACAGTTGCGCCTAATAATTCTTTTATTGAGGGGGAATTGTGATAAAGAGGTGGTAAATTATGTTCGTGCCAAACGGAAACTGTGCACATCCATGATTTAAGGGGGAAAAAAGAACAATGGTCAATCTAAATAAAGAGCAGCAGGCTGCATTGGATGCCATGCTGGCAGGCAGAAATATCTTTCTCACAGGAGAGGCGGGCACAGGAAAATCCACCATTTTGCGGGAGTTTCAGGAGCGCTGTCAGGGGGAATGCGTCTTTCTGGCTCCGACGGGCGTTGCGGCTATAAATGTGCAGGGGACAACGCTTCACAGCTTTTTTCAATTAAAACCAGGACTGTTGACGCCAGACAATATGGACGACTTTCACAACCATAGGCGTCGAGCGTTGATACGTGAGATCAGCACTATCGTCATCGATGAAATTTCCATGGTGCGAAGCGATCTGTTTTTTGCCGTGGACAATCGACTGCGGCAGTTGGCTTCGTCGCGCGATCAACATAAGCCATTTGGCGGGAAGCAGTTGATTCTGGTAGGAGGCTTTTTTCAACTTCCTCCAGTAATCAAGACGAATCTGGAAGCAAAATATCTCCGTTCAAATTTCGGCGGGCAGTATGCTTTTCAAACCAAACTATGGGAGGATGCGAATTTTCAGTGCATTTGTCTGAAAAACGTTCATCGTCAGGAGAATGACCAACTTTTTCTGGATGTTTTGAAATCCATTCGGCATGGCCATTTGACAGAACGTGATATATCATGTGGCGATGAGAAAATTTCAGCGGTTGACGCATTGAACCGAAACTGCCTTGAAAACAGAAGACTTTCTGTGCCGCCAGTTCGTCTTTGCACCACAAACCGAGAGGCGATATCCATCAACTCTGCAATGAACGCGAAATTGGAGAGTCCTGCCACTTTTTTCTCTGCATCAGTGGCGGGCAAGTTCAACGAGTCGGACTTTCCGACTGAATCCACGCTGGAATTGAAGGTTGGCGCCCGTGTCATGGTGCTGTGCAACAAGCATCTGCCTGATGGATCCTTTGAATACGTGAACGGCGACACAGGAATCATAGAAGCGATACCATCCGGCGATTCGCCGCAGGTTACGGTCAAATTGGACAAGGGGACTACCGTGACGCTTGGATTGAACAAATGGTCGAATTACGACTATACATTGGAACGCGACGATATGACAGGCCGGCGGAGCATACGCCAGCGAGAAGTCGGCGCCTTTGTCCAAATTCCGCTGAAGCTTGCGTACGCGATCACGATTCACAAATCTCAGGGGTTGACATTGGATTGCGTCGAATTGCATTTGGGCGGCGGTTGCTTTGCCCATGGTCAGCTCTATACGGCGCTCTCGCGTTGCCGTACGTTGCGGAATCTGCGTGTGGAACGGCCAATTGCCCCTGAAGATCTGATTCTTGACCAGGCGGTGGTGGATTTCTATGACGCTTTGGAACAGTCTTCCGCCGATGCTGAAGAGGTGCAGCTTTCCGTGCCTGCGCAATATGAAGAAGCCATGCGGGCGTTCTTGGAAAAACTCAAGGCTCAGTCAAGGAAAGATTGATGCGTGTGCGTTGTGGATAGAAATGCAATTGACAATTGAGATACCCTCTTCTTTGTCGTATTGCAAGAATACAGCATCACCCCTCGCGCTTCCAGAAGAATAAATTTGCGCGAGGGGAATTCGATTGCTGTTATACTCAAGTTGTTTGAACGGAATATATTACAAACAAGCGACGATATGCACGGTTTCGCCGCGAGTGGCATGTCTGACGAAATTGCCGTCGATATCCACTCCATCTACGGTCAGTTTCACAGCGGCGCCGTTCCTGTGTTCAGGATTCCGCACGTCAATTAGGTAGCGCACGCCTGCGAGCGTGCGTTCCATGGAGAAGCCATCCCATTCTGCGGGAATGCATGGCGCAATACGCAGACCGTCCTTTTCGGGACGGATTCCCAAAAGGAATTCCGTTGCGGTGCGATAGATCCATGCGGCCCCGCCCGTAAGATGCGATAGCGCGGCCTTTCCGAAAGACGCATTGTCTGGTCCGTAGCACCATGAGGCGAAAGCGTATGGTTCGCGTTCGTAGAGATCCGCATTGTCGTTTGAACGTCGATTGGGCATGATGTGGTTGAAGTATTCCCACGCGCGCTGTGAATTTCCCTGCAGCGCTTCTGCGATGATTGCCCAGTTGTTGGCGTGATAGAACAGTCCTGCGTTCTCGCCAGCGCCTGGAACATTGCCGCAGTAGCGGTTGCCATCCAGCAACTTAGTGAATGGTGGCTCATAAAGGCGCAGTCCGTATTGGCTGTTGAGACGCTGATAGACACTGTCCAGTGCCTGCCTGATGTGCTCTGGATTCAGTGTTCCTGCGATGGCGGCCCATGTCTGCGTATTCATGAATAGTCTGCCTTCCGTCTTGGCGGCGCCGCCCATGTAGTCATTAGGGAAGAGCAGACGCCGATACCATGCGCCATCCCAAACCAGCGGACTCTCAAGCGCTTTTGTGAATTCCTGTATTTTCGCTTCGAGATATGCACGCTCGTCTTTTTCAGATTCGTCAAGCAGTCCCAGCAGCACTTTTGCCGCCACGATGTACTGTTCCGCAACCATGACGCTTTCTCCGCTGTCAAGAATTGCGCTTACCACAACCAGCTGATCGTTCCAATCGCAATTGAACAGTTTAGGCAGGCCATGAACGCCGGTTTGATCGCCTGTGAAATGCATGCCGCGCAGAAGCAGAGCCTGAACAGTTGACGGTTCGCCTTCGTAGTCCAGCACGGGATGTTTCAGGAAATCCATGTCGCCAGTTTCGAAGACGTATTTTGCCACGGTGAAAACGCCCCATACGATGGAATCGCAGCGGATGTAGTCGGGAACCGAACATTTGAAATTGGCCGGATCGATGAAATGCGTCGCCTGTCCGCTCTTTCTGATTGAGCGCATCAGCAGAAGAATGTTCTCCTTTGTCTCTTCCGAAAAGAAGAGGGCGCCGGACATGATGTCCTGCATCGTGTCGCGGAAGGTCTTGGAAGTGTCGCATCCTGTGTGGCGCTGTGAGATTGAACGGCCGCACCGCATGGTGGTCTTGATGTTTTTGGGAAGCCATACGTTCAGCATTTCGTTCAAGTCGCTGTCAGGAGTCTTTACTTGACAACGATTCAGACGTTCGCGCCACCAGCCTTCAAAGTCTGCCGCAGCCGCATCCACTGCCTTGAAATCATCGTATTTCCGCAGAAGCGCGGCTGCGTCTTCCAGTTTCGGAGACGCCGTCAATTTGACAATGACGCGTTCCGATGCGCCTGGTGCAAGTTTGAAATCCAGTCGGAAGCATCCGCAAATACAGAATCCCGCGCCAGGCACTTCGGAATTGTGCAGTTCGCCTTTTTCCAAAGCTTCCGGAGACGATTCGGCGCGGCAACGGCCCATGAAGCAGTCGCGGCTCATTTCGTATGAATCGAAAGGTTTGGATGCGTTGAAGAGCGTATAGCCTTTGTGAGGAGCCTCGTAGGCGAAGTAATCCAGCCGCAATGCGCCTATGTTTTTATCATAGAATCCCGTCATTTGGTTGCCGCAGAACTGATAGTAGAGGACATCCTTGGGAACGTCTCGCATTGCGAAATCCTGATATGGATATGCAGAGAAAACCGCCTCTTCGCTGCGGTTGTTGGTGAAGGTGATGTCCCACAGCATCACTGGATCTTCCCTTGGAATCATGAAACGCACTTTCGCGCATAAGCCGTTCTTTTCCGAATCAAAGGTCGTGTAGTAGAGGCCGTGACGGCATTGATAGCGGTCAAGAGGCGTTCTCGTTGGCATGAACGAAGGGGTCCAAAGATCTTTTCCGTCCTTTACGTACAAGAAGAATCCTGGATTGTCTTCTGGCTGGGCCATGAATTGGTAGCGCGTCAGTCGGCCTGTATGCGGCTGTTTGTACCAGACTGTGCCGCCTGCTCGATTGGAGACAAAGGCGTCAAGATCAGAGACGCCGCCCAGATAGTTGATCCATGCGCGTGGTGTCAGTGGCGAAGTGACAACGTATTCGCTTCTTTCGGAATCAAAATAGCCGTATGGATTGTTTTTGACAGTTCGATAGGACATATAAGTGGGATTAACTAGAAAAAAAAGTTTAATGTAGGTAGAAAAACGAAAGTAAACAATGATATTATAGCACAAATACGGCATAATTTCTTTTGTTGACATATTCTTTTCTGTAAAAACATTTCTGTAAAATCATGAAGCAGGTGAAACTTTTGGTTGTTGGATGCGGTGCGCGTGGAATGGGTTATGCTCAACATGCTACCAAGTATCCCGACAAGGCGCAACGTGTAGGCGGGGCGGATCCAGACGACGAGCGACGCAATCGCATAGGCGACATGGGTAACGTCGCTGCCGAATTCCGTTTCAGAACATGGCAGGAAGCCGCGCAGCAGCCGCGTTTTGCGGATGCCGTGATGATCTGCACGCAGGATTCCATGCATGAGGGTCCCGCCGTTGCTTTCGCCAAATTGGGATACCACATCTTGTTGGAAAAGCCGATGGCGCCTGAACCGGAGGCTTGCAAGCGCATTGTGGCGGCGGTAAAGGAAGCGGGCGTGTACTTTGCCGTCTGCCATGTCATGCGTTATACCGCATACACGCAGAAATTGAAGAAGCTGCTGGATAGCCACGTCATCGGCGACATCGTCTCCATACAGCATCTGGAGCCTGTCGGCTATTGGCACCAGGCTCATTCTTTCGTGCGCGGCAATTGGCGTAGAGAGGACGAATCCAGTCCGATGCTGCTTGCTAAGAGCTGCCACGACGTGGATTGGCTTCGCTATGTCATGGGTCGTCCTTGCAAGCAGATCCAATCCTTCGGTTCGCTGATTCACTTCCGTCCCGAAAATGCTCCTGCGGGGGCAGGAAAGCGTTGCATGGAATGTCCGAAGGAAATTGAGAGCCAGTGCCCATATTCCGCCCTGAAGATCTATCTGCGCGACCGTTTCGACAAGGGTGAACTCTGGTGGCCGCTTGACATTCTGACGCTGGATGTGACCGAAGAGAATCTCCGAGAGGCGATCAAAACGGGTCCCTATGGACGATGCGTCTATGCATGCGACAATGATGTGGTTGACAATCAGGTGGTGAACTTCTTCTTTGACAATGGAACGACAGCATCCATGACGATGACCGCGTTCAACGAGCATTCCGGCAGATTGACGCGCATCTTCGGCACCAGAGGTTACATCGACACTGACAGCAATGTCATACGCGTCACCGATTTCCTCACTGACAAGACGCAGGAGATAGATACTGGCGTGGAAAACGACGGCGGCATACTAAGCGGCCACGGCGGCGGTGATTTTGCGCTGATGGAGCGTTTCGTCACGGCCGTCGCCACGAACGATCCGTCGCTGATTCTTTCCGGAGTCGACGATACTTTGGAAAGCCATCTGATGGTCTTCGCCGCAGAAAAATCGCGCGTTACTGGAACCGTCCAATCGCTCTAGCAATTCTGCGTCAGCCTGTTCGGTGAGAGGTTTGTCCGTCCGGATAGTCAGAGTCTTGCAACTCCAATTGTTTCTATGACTTCTTCGCATTCTCATTTCATCAAACTCCTTGCGCCTGCCCATGGCAGCGAAGTGTCCCTCCATACTGCCAAGCAGTTGAAATATATTGCAATGCCGCGTGAGGAGCGACGGACGAAATTCGTCGACGAGTCATTCCGAAAGGACTTGGCAAGCGATGGTTCGTGGCCGTCTCCTGTGTTGCTGAAATGGGAATGCGACGATGGTTTGCAAGGCGAATTCATCGTCAGGCTGTCAACGACATCCGATTTTGCCGAGAACAGCTGCACAGTCTATGCCACGAAGGAGAAGAGTCTTGAAATAACCAATCTGCTGATCGCCACAACCTACTATTGGAATGTGCAGTGCGGAGACAATCGTTCCGATGTTGGCGTTTTTGTCACAGCGGATGTAGCGCCGCGTCTGCTTCGCGTTCCAAATTTGTGGAACTGTCGCGATGTAGGCGGCCGAATCGGTCTGAATGGTCGCCGCGTGAAGCAGAATATGATAATTCGCAATGGCGGTTTCGTTGATAATGCTGAAAAGATCTACTATACGATAGAGGAACTGGAGAAGAAACCGCGCTTCCGCGAACGTGTCGATGCGATGAAAGCGGCCACGCAGGTCCTTCAAAATACGTTGCAAAAAGAGGTCCCGTTCTTGCTTGACGGCGAGTGGACTGTCTTCCGCCCTGACATGAAGGCTTTTGGCGAGGCGGAGTTCGACATGGTCGATGCGCTGACAGAGATTCCCGAGAGCTTTTTGGGTGCGAAAGGCGTCAAGATGACCGTCAACGAAGAGGGAGGCATAGTTTTGGATAAATGCAACGACATGCTTCCAGCCGTCATCATGATGGATTTCGTGTCTCCCGAAACTGGAATGATGCCTTTTACATGCGGAGCGGATTGGTATTGGTATCTGCGTTTCAATGGCGTTACAATATATGATCGCCGCAAGGGAAACGGCAAGATGACCGCTAAAAACAACTACGTTCTTTTCCTGCCTGTCAAGCAGGGACGCAATCTTCTGACCATCTATCTCGGAAGCGGCATAGCAAGTTTCTCATGGCTTTGCGCGCCTGTTCCGCAGGGGACGAAGCTCGAAGAGGTGTTTGCTAGCGGCTTGGAGGAGAATGCAACCATTTTGCCTGCGTTCCTGAAACAGGGGAAGCGAGACGAAAATGGCAATCAGCTCTACACGAAGGGCAAGGTGATTCTCACGGAGGAAGGCGCCAGCTATTTTGCGGATCATTTGGGACTGAAGACGGAAATCGATTTGCGCGGAGCAGGCGAATGCTACGGCATTGACGGCTCCCCTGCAGGAAAAAATGTCGCGTGGTACAATATTCATGCCACAGCCTATGACGGCATTCAGAACCAGCCTGGCCGTGAGAGTCTAGCGCGCGCCTTCAGGTTCTTTCTCGATGAAAACTACTATCCGATCGACATACATTGCATTGGCGGGCAGGATCGAACTGGCACATTGGCTTTCGTCATCAATGCGCTTCTAGGCGTTCCAGAGGAGGAACTCTATCTTGATTGGGAATGCTCGGCGTTCTGGAACAAGGAGCTTGATTTCCGCCACGAGTTCTCTCTTGACAGATTGATGAACAGCTTCAGGAAGTGGCCTGGAAGCACCATCAATGAAGAGGTTGAAAACTATGTCCTTTCTTTGGGATTCACCAAGGAGGATATTCAGCATCTTCGCGATATTCTGCTGGAGAAATAGCGCTGAAGAGCTTGCGCCCTTGTGGTTAAGCAAGAGCGCTTTTTTGCTTTCGACAGCTAAGCAATATGTTGAATCATGGAACATCAGGCAGATAGCGCCCGCCAGTTGTCCACAGGATGTGCGTGACATTTTCCGGCGCAATTCCATGATTGCTGCAATAATCTGATTCGCAGACCATTGCTGGGCCTGGAAAACCTGCTGCGGCGGATGGCTCGATTTTGAGTCCTTCCAGCGTTTTCGCCTGGCGTGCGAATGCGGCAAGGGATTCGTCGCTTACCGTGAAGCACCCGCTGACGATATTTTCGATTGCGCGACCTACGAAGGCCGAGGGCCGTCCTACGGCCAAGCCATCGGCAGAGGTATGGTTTGTAAGTCCGATATCGTAAACGCTGATGGCGTCATGTTTGCCAGTAATCAAGCCGAGAGTCATGCAAGGCGCTTCCAGTGGCTCCGCAAAGAAGCAGCGAACGGCTTTGCCGAACAGCGCATTCAATCCGAAGCAGAGACCGCCTGGTGCTCCGCCGACTCCACATGGCAGATAGATGAACAATGGATGGCGTTCATCTGGCTGGATACCCCTTAATTTCAACTGGGCGCGCAAACGGAAGGCCGCTACTGAATATCCCAAAAACAATTCGCGGGAGTTTTCATCGTCGACAAAATATGCAAACGGATCCAATTGGGATTCTTCGCGCCCCTGCTTGACGGCTGAAGAGTAGTCGCCGTCATATTCGATGACTTCGGCGCCTCTAGAGCGAAGAAGTTGCTTCTTCCATTCCTTTGCGTCGGAAGACATATGGACTCTTGCTTTGAAGCCCATGGCGGCGGCGATGGTTCCGATGCTGAGTCCGAGATTGCCGGTGCTGCCCACTGAAACCGTGTATTTTTTGAAAAGAGCACGTGCCTTTTCCGTATTCAGCAGGCGTGTATTGCCACCGATGGGCATGATATTGTTCTCAAGAGCCAGGTTTTCAGCAAAGCAAAGAACGTTGTAGATGCCGCCACGGGCTTTGACTGAGCCTGCCACAGGAAGATCGTGGTCACCTTTCAGAAGGATTCGTGCGCCAGGAAGCAATTCTTGCGACAGTTTAGGTATTTCCAGAAGTTCCGATTCGATGATGCCGTGTCGTTCGGCGGCTTCGTCAAAGAGTTCGGCAAGAAGGGGGGCGAATCGTGCCAAACGTGCTTCTGCATCAAGCATGTCTTGCAAGCCAAGGCCGCTGGACGACTGTGTGCCTTCGTAGTGTGGATTGATCCAGAGAAAGGGAATTCTGTTTGCGAGATTGTCGATTGGGAATGACATGATTCAAACGATTATAAAGTGCAACTGCAAAAGCAATTTCAGGAGCTTTTTACATTGCGGGGGACAAAACGGAAAAGAAAGCAAATGGCCTTTTCCTCGACTTTCTGCTGTGGGGAAAACTCCTCCTTGGTGCTGGCAAAACGATGCGTGAAAACACAGATTCGTTTACTATAATATATTTTTATTTTATAGGTTTTGTGCGGTCGGAATCGCATGATGGCTCGCTAAGACGATTCTGGCCCAAAAGGCGTCTGCGGGAGCCCGAAAACGCATGAAAAAAAAGCTGAAATCGCGTAGGAGCGCTAGAAATGGCCAAGAAGCCATGTCCACCCCCTTTTGCGTATATATATACCTTTTGGCCAAAGAGGCCCAAAATTGGCCATTTCTGACGCGTTAGGCCTTTCTAGGCCATTCTTGACTTTCTGTTTTTTCTAGACTCTCACTGCCAATTTCAGGCTTGTGCCATTGAGTTTTGCTCAGTGGAATGATCCATGAGGCCAAAGCATTTTCGGCGGCTTAATTGGATGCGGTGAGGTTGTCACGCGGGAATAGTCTGCTTGCGGCGATTCCAAGAGCGATCCATATAAAGCGTTTGGATGCTGCGTCTTCCCAGAAGCCGCAGAAGAGTGCTCCAATGACGAGAAGCGCCATGGACAATTCGTTTTTTCTGAAGGCGTGGCATATCATCGTGATCATGAATGCGACAAGCGCCAGCAGCGCGGGCACGCCGAAGAATGAAATCGTGTTGAGATATTCGTTATGCGGATCCATGAATTCGCAATACAACTGCGCTTCAGGGGCGAATCCGTATGGTTCGAGAATTTCGGTTATCTCCTGAACGTCGGCGTATTTGGGATAAAGTTCGTGCAGTTCCGTTGCGGAATGTCCGAAAAGTGCGCCTCCGATGCCGTTGCCCAGCAGTATTTTGCCGTAAATCTGCTGATGGACGGAGTAGTTGCCGCGATGCGAAAAATCCACGTATGGTGGCTTTTGAAGCGCTGGATATGTTCTGAACAGCACTGTTATGACACAGAGAAGACCGAATGCGATGACGGCGCTGCTCATCCAGAATCGTGGTTTGGTGGGTTGCAGAAACGGTATGGAGGCGAATGCACCAGCCAGAAGTCCGAAGGTCATCACGGACATCTTGGAGGCAGTCGCGAAGAGCGGCAGGATACCGATAATCGTCAGCAGGCATGCGCATGCGAGAACTTTCCATGAAGACGATTTCAAGGCGTCTGTGAGCGCAGGCAGTAGCATCAAAGTCGGAATGACATAAGCGCCGCCTAGAAGATTAGGATTGGGTGAGAGGAATTGAAAACGTGTGACGAGCGCGTTGTCTTCAAGGCGTGCGAAATGTATGTCGTGATAGAGGAACCCCTCCATGAAGGTGCCGTCTATATTGAAGAATTTGGTGGCGAGTAAAGCGATTACGGTCAGGGTCAGAAGGCATCCGCCCGTAATCGCGCACCACTTGCCTCTTGGAAATTCAGTGCATGAATAGAAGGCGAAAATCACGCCCATATACAGGAAGACTGCGAGATCGTATATGCCTCCGCTGCCATTGAGAATATGCACGATGGTGGCCAATATCATCCAGCAGAATGCGATTCCGAGAGGAATGAATTCCGGACGCATAAGGCTTTTGCGCTGTCTCCAGATGCGATAAAGCATGAATGGAGCGAACAGTTCGCTAAAAAGCACTTTGCCGTGCAGTGGAATCGTGAGAAAGACCACTGCCGCAAACAATAACGCTATCCATGAAAAAAAAGCCTCTTCGCGCGACGCAGTCATAGCATGCAGATTACGATTGCGGACTAGCCGATGACGTTGATGCGCACGAATGCCTTTCCCACGACAGGAAGCGGTTTCAGGCGTCGAGTGACCTTCGTGATATCCAATGCGGAGATGAGCGGAATTTCCACAAGCGCCCCGCCTTCAGGAAGTTCTGTATATTCTGACGCGTTTAGATCAATCGCGCCAGTGGCATATAATTCAGGATCCTTCGCCGTCTGCAGCTCCTTTGAAAGAACCTTTAATGGTGCTTCCGCGACTTCTCCTGCAAAACCGCCAAAATCATCGGCAAGTTCGCCTGCCGATTTGACAACATATCCTGCAATCGTTCTGCGCCATTTGCGCAGCTGTGTGCGCGTGACCGAAACCGTCAAGTCGATATTTAGCGCAAAACGCCCTTCGCAACTCTCCTGAAAGAGTATTCTTTCGTGCCATGGAGCGCACGCTTTGTCACAGACGCCGCGTTCGAGACGTGTCTCGCAGGAGGACGTCCGTTTCGCAATGCCGGTGCGCGGCCAAATGAGTGTCGCATCAAGAATATGCGTGCTCTCTCTAATGTGTTTGCGCAGAGGTATTTCAAGTCTCTCAAGGCAGAATTCCAGATCAGGCTTAGGAAGGCTTTTGGATGCCATGGCGTTGTCCTCCTTTTGAGACTTGAATTGACCAAGCTACTATAGGCTTGGGACGGTTGCTGAGCCGTTGAGAAGGCGGCCGAAGAGGTTGCCGTATTTCTTGAGATTCAGCGATTCCACGAAAGAAGAAATCTTGGTAACTGTGGAGCATGGATCGATAGATGCATCCATGCAGTCTCCTTCCAGAAGCAGCAGAGGAAGACCGATCTTCTCAAGACCCTCGCGCAGGCGCTTGGTGAAAGGACGGTCCGCCATGCTGCAGCGTCCGAAGCCGTGCGTGTAAAGAACACAGCCCGTGAATTTCGCAATCTGAGCGAGTTTCGTTACATAGTTGACGCGCAGAAGCGGATCAAGGAAGCCGGAGGAGAGCATCTTTCTGGCGAGCGAACGCAGCGGATCCATCGGATTAAGATTCTTCCAGCCAACGAAATTCGTCTCTTCGAAGACGATTGGCGCGTTGCATGTGTTTTCGATGAAATCAAGATATTTGGAATTGTAGAACGGCGGCAGATGCAGCCAGATGAGACGATGCGTATCTTCGATCTTCATGCGCTTTTCGGCCCATTCCTTTTTCTGGAGCAGCTCTTCGTAGTATGCCTTCTGGATGTCGACAAGTTCCTTTTTGCCCCAGAGCTGGCTGAAGATTACGGAATTATAGACTGCCTCGGAGCCTCTGATGAGGGGCGGTGAAGTCCAGCGGAGCTGATTGCACTTGCGGGAGTATTCGGCGGCCTGGTTGGATAGATCGCAGGCTTCCTCCAGACGGCCTTTGTCCAATTTTGTTCCGAAGACCTTTTCCATTTTGTTGATGGCCTGTTCAAGACCTTCGGCAATCTGCTCTACGGCCATTTCGCTGTCGTTGCCTATTGGCGTCTGCAGAGAATAGTAGCGATCCTCGAAATTCAAATCGCCCGCCAGATCGGCGAAGATGCGTTCGCCCTGCTGGCACGGCTGGCTGGTGGAGACTGCAAAAGCGGGTGTTTCGGGCTGCATGCCTTCCAGAACGCGCAGGAAGGAGCAGGTCTGTTGGTCGAAACCCTTTCTTGCCGCGATGTCCAACGCCGCTTTTACGCGCTTGGTATTGCGTCCGAAAAGTGCGGCGTAAGTTTCCAACGTCAGAATGCGTGTGCCGAATGCGTGAAGGATCTCGGTCGGGAAGAAGAGGTTGCGCCAGACGAGCGGCTTGCTCTTGTCTCTCGACAGGAAATCGCGTTTGGTAGCATTGACGCGCATCTGAACGGATTTCTGAGGCGTCGGTTCGTATTCGACTTTCGCCGTGTCAAGTTGTCCCTTCAGATGATTGAACTGACGCGCCAGGCAGGCGGCGCCCAAAGCTCCCATGACCTGATGGTGTTCCGGAATGACGATTTCACTGCCAGTGATTTCGCGGAGATAGTGTGCGACCGCCTGATTGGAGGCGACGCCGCCCTGGAAGAGAATCTTCTTGCCGGGCTGGTGCAGAAGCAACTGTCCGACGCCGTTGAGGATGGTTCTGGCCTGAGCACGGCACGCGCCTGCCAGAAGATCGCTGATTGGAACGCGATTCTTGAATTTGTTGATGGATGTCGCGGAAAGAACAGCGCAGACGGAACTGAATTCCAGATCGGCGGAATAGTTCACCTTTGACGAAATTTCTTCCACTGGAACGCCGAGTTTTGCGGCGACGCTGTCAAGATAGCTTCCTGTGCCTGCGGCGCAGACGCCTGACATCATGGAAAGCCACATGCCCATCTTTTCGTTGTATATCATGCACTTGCTGTCCTGTCCACCGCAGTCGATGATGGCGTTGACGTCAGGATAGTAGTGCTTTGCGCCTGCCACGTGCGCGGACACTTCGCTGACTTGAAAGTCAAAATTGATGAAGCGTTTCGTGTCTTCCACAATTTGGCTTCCAGTGACGACCGTGCATGCAATCATGTCGGTTGTCAGGCCCGCGTTTGCGAGAAATTCATTGACGGTCTTCTTGATGGCGCCCATATTGCAACGTCCGCAGGCGGAGCATCTTCCAGAACATGCAATGGCTCCGGACTCAACGGGTTTGGTACGCTGATACGTTGTATGTAGTACCTGACCGTCTTCGGACAGCACCACTGCTTTGAATGTGGTGGAACCGATATCTATGCCAAGATAGTATTTTGATGAGTCTTCCATTTTTTGGGAAAAAGTTGTATTTTGATCTTTTATGATGTCAAAATTGGTAATATAAACCATAATTGCTTTATTTCCCTAAATTATAGGTGATGATGTGCGCGATGATTGTTCATGCATAACAAATTACATAATAGATTTGCTGGTAAAAACATATCGGCGGAAAATTCGATACCCGCTGACTGTGATAGCAATTATTATGGTTAACGCGGCTATTTGAGATCTTGGAGTTGTTCCGCAAATGCACTCTTTTGCGTTTCATGGAATAGGTGATAAATTATGGCGATTTCTTTTCATGCAAACAACAAAATGGCAAGCGAAATGTCAAAACACATCATCAAAAGTCTGGTTGCTTTTATCGGTATGCTCGCATCAACGTTACTTGTGTGCACAGGATGCTCACGGCAGAATTTGGATGCAGGCGTGAAATCGTCCTCCGAACCGTCCTTCCCATCCAAATGGCATGTCTTTTTGAATCCGGGCTTGAATTACGAACCGACCGCTGAGGAGTTCAATTCCATTCCAGAGACGCTGAACGGTGTGAAAAGCATCGAGAAGACGCTTGAGAACAACGCCATGAATCTGGCGAAGGATTTCGGCGTCTCGAACGACCGTCAGAGCGCGTGGCTTTTCGCCGAGATGGCGTCGGAAGAAGATTGTGTTTACCAAATGGGTTGCGGTGCGGACTGGTGGTTCGAATGCTTCGTTAATGGTAAAAGTGTTTATTCGACATTTGCGGAAGGCAATCAGTTTTATCCGCCGCAGATGACGGATCATACATTCGCGGTTTCGCTTCGCAAAGGTGGAAACGTAATCGCGATTAAATATCGCAGCGGCGACGCGTCCAGTTTGGTGGCGATAGGCGGCGGCAAAGAATTAATCAATCCGAAATTGAGCGCCGAGATGCAGGCACGGAAGGAGTCCTTTGAGGCGCGCGATCTCAAGGACAAGATTGCCAAAGGACTTGCGCCTGAAGGTTATGTGATTGACAGCTATTGGAACAAGCTTCTTCTGCCGAAGATTTCAAAGCTGGCGGATAGGCATTCCGCAGTTGACAAGAAGGGCACTGCGCTCTTCACGGCGGCGGAAGTCGTTGACGGCGCTGTCCGCCTGAAGATTCAGGCGACTCCAGAGTTGTCGGACGACGAGGAGATATTCGTCATTCTCTACTCGCGCAGATGGGAGGAACTCGGCGGCCGCATTGGCAGAATCGGCGAATTCAAGAAGAGCGTCGGCGCAGACGGCGTCACCGAAATCGTGATTCCCGACGCGTTCAAGATGCATTACGGAGAGTCCGTGGACGGACGAATCAAGGCGGGTGTCTGCAGCAGAACCAACACGGAACGCTATGACCATCCTGTCCAGTATTCATTGAAGCCCTATCCAGGCGATCAGGCGGTTCTCAAAATCGAAGAGACGCCTGCAGGACCTACGCCTATGCTTGACGGAAAGCCATTCTTCTTCAACTGCTTCACAATCCATCCGTTCATTCCAGAACGGACGATTCCAACCGGAATGGAGGGCAAGAACTCGCCAGTCAACGTCGTTGCGGCGCGTTTCGGCGGCAATGGCGCATCCGAACGCTGGTGGTATGGTCCCGATCAGTATGATTTCACCACTGTTGACTGGGAACTCGATGGTCTTGTCAGGCAGTTTCCTGATTCCAAAATCGCAATCTATCTGTGGTGCCATCCAGGCAACTGGTACAGCGAAAAGTATCCGGAACGTCTTTCAAAGGACCAGAATGGCGAAGCGGTAATAGACTACTACGTGTCGAAGGTGCGCTTCTCCGACAAGGATGTCCAGGCGGATACGCTGAAGGCGGTTGAGCAGTTCGTAAAGCACTGCGAGAAGTTCTTCGGCAATCGCATTGTCATCTACAATCTCATGGGCGGCATTTCCTGCGAATGGCAGGGCTGGAACAGCCACAGTCCGATATTCGCCGACTACAGCGAAGGGTGCCTGAACGACTTCCGCGAATATGCGGCGGCGCGCGGCATAAAAGTCGATCATATTCCGACTCCAGAGGAGCATCTGCGCTCCGACGGCGGCATCTTCCGCAATCCCGTCAAGGATGCCAACGTGATGCTCTACGACCGCTTCTACAGCGAGGCAATCGCTAATTTCATTGACCGCATAGCCGGAACAATCAAGGCGAACTGCGACGGCAACAAACTTGTCGGATGCTACTACGGCTATCACCAGGAATACGCCAACATGGGCAATACGACCAATCGTGGCGGTCATAACGCGACTGAAATGATCCTGGCCTCTCCGAATGTCGATTTCCTTCTTTCGCCGCAGTCATACAGCATTCGCGCGCTTGGAGCGCCCAATGCAGACATGAAGCCATACGGCGCCGCAAGAATCGCCAACAAGTTCTCCATCATGGAAGACGATACGCGTACGCACAAACTCGACCAGTGCGGATACAACCAGGCGCTGAATCAGGAGCAGACACTGCAGCTTCTCAAACGCAATGTCGGCATGTATCTCTGCCACAGAATGCCTATCAACCAATTGGGCGAACACGGCGGAGACGAAATGGCCACGCCTGAACTCTACGATTTCTACGCAAAGACTCTGAAGGCCGGACAGTACATCATGGAGCAGAATGGCGCCGATCCTACCGAAATCGCAGCTGTCATCGACGAAGAGGCGATTCAGTATCTCACCACTCGACGCAGCACATATTCCTCCGAAGACGATTCGTCCTGCATATACGGATACGACGGACGGCTCACTCTGAATCCCTTGCGCAGTGCGATTCCGATTTCGGGAGAAAGCATTGGATTGCAGCGTTTCGCCCTCGCTCAGGCGGGTGCTCCTGTCGATATCATTCTTCTGGACGACGTCGTCAAGACGGCAGGCAAATACAAGGTCGTCTTTTTCCTCAATTCCTATAAGGACACTCCAGAACTTCGCGACGCGTTTGCGGCGCTGAAGGCGAAAGGCGTCGCTACGGTAGTCGTCCATGGCGCTGGTTTCATCGACGACAAGGGATTCTCAGCCGAGAGCATGAGTTCTCTCATCGGCATGGAGATGTCCATGCTCAAGCCGGGCGGCATTTCCGTGAGAATGCCAGACGGCAGGATCTTCGGCGCGGATTATGACGTCGAGCCGCGTTTCACTGTAAGCGACAAGGAAGCCAAGGCATACGCCAACTATGTCAAGGGCGGCGCAGTCGCGGTGGCGAACAAGGGCAAGAGCTACTTCTACGGCGGTGCCGCGCTCTCGCCTGAATACATCCGCAAGGTCGCTAGAGAGAATGGCGTTCATGTCTATCTGGAGACTGGAGACAATCTCTATGCAGGCGCAAACTGCATAAGCATCCATGCGAAAAGCAAAGGCTTGAAGAAGATTTCCCTGCCGCGTAAGTGCACGGTGGTCGATGTCTATTCTGGCGAGACGGTCGCGAAGGATGCGGATTCCTTCGCAATCGACATGCAGGCTTTGGAATCCCGCGTGTTCCTGCTGAAATAGAGCAAAAATAGTTTTTTGCAACAGAATCGGCAATAAAAAACAAGACAAAAGACGACAAAAATACACAGTCCATAACAAAGGGATTACATTATGAAATGTTTTTATAATGCAATCTCTTTGTTGTTTTTCTAGATAATGTTTCGTGCATGCGCATGCATGTGCGGGCGAACATTACCATTTCCTATGAGCAGACTAGAACTGAAGACCCCCCTCAAACTGCAGAGCACTCTGGAACAGCTCCATGAAGGCATGCAGCGTCGTATCGAGGCTTATCCTCCTGGACTTTGTCCTGTGGAAGCCGCGCTGAACTATCTTACGCTTTCCAAGGCGCAATCCTGCGGGAAGTGCGTCCCGTGCCGCATCGGTCTGGCGAACATGGCCCGCCTGCTGGAGCAGTTGCTCGATGGCGAGGGCAATGCGGACACCGTGTCGCTTCTGGAGACGACGGCTTCGGCGATTGCCGATTCGGCGGATTGCGCGATCGGCGTCGAGGCTGCGAACGCAGTGCTTCTCACGTTGCGCGGATTCAAGGACGACTACATGGAGCATGCGGCAACGGGACATTGTCTCGTTGGCAAGAAGGAGGCACTGCCGTGTCGTGCGCTCTGTCCTGCGGATGTCGACATTCCAGGCTATATCGCGCTTGTCAAAGCAGGCCGCAATGCAGACGCCATTCGCCTCATCAGAAAAGACAACCCCTTCCCTGTGGCTTGCGCATACATCTGCGAACATCCGTGTGAATCGCACTGCCGTCGCAAGATGGTGGACGATTCGGTGAACATCCGTGCGCTGAAACGCTACGCCGTATCCAAGGCCGGCGACGTTCCGCAGCCATCCTGCGGCGCTTCCACTGGCAAACGCGTGGCGGTCATCGGCGGCGGTCCTGGCGGACTCACTGCAGCGTATTTCCTGCAGCTGATGGGCCATCAGGTCACGGTTTTCGAGCGCCACAAGCAGCTTGGTGGAATGATGCGCTACGGCATTCCGAGCTATCGTTTCCCCAGAGAGGTTCTGGATGCTGAAATCAAATCCATCCTTTCCACTGGCATTGAAGTCAAGACTGGAATCGACGTCGGTCGCGCGAACACTCTTGCGGATCTCCGAAAGGAATTCGATGCGATTTTCCTGTCAATAGGCGCCCACACCGACAAGAAGCTCCGCATTGAGGGCGAGGATTCGGACGGCGTGATTTCGGCCGTCAAGCTTCTCGGCGGCATCGGCGACGGCGAGATGCCTGACTTCACTGGCAAGCGCGTGGTTGTGGTCGGCGGCGGCAACGTCGCGATGGACTGCACGCGTTCCGCCGTGCGTCTTGGCGCTACGAAGGTCACTTGCGTCTATCGCAGACGCATCGAGGACATGACCGCTCAGCGCGAAGAGGTCGACGGCGCAATCGCAGAAGGCGCTGAAGTGATGACGCTTGCCGCGCCGCTGAAAGTCGAAGCGGATGCAAATGGCAAGGTTTCCGCCTTCTGGGCGAAACCGCAGATGATCGGCGAATTCGACAAGGGCGGCCGTCCTGCACCGAAGGATGCCGCGGCAGAGCCGATTAGAATTCCATGCGACATAGTTGTCGTGGCGATTGGCCAGGGCATTGACAGCAAGGCCTTTGAGAATGAAGGCGTTCCATGCGGACGCGGCGGATCGATTCTCGCCAGCGAGTCGACCACTGAAATCGCAGGCATGCCTGGCGTTTTCGCGGGCGGCGACGTTGTCACAGGTCCCGCAACCGTCATCAAAGCGATTGCAGCAGGAAAGGTCGCAGCTGCGAATATCGACGAATATCTTGGTTTCCACCACGAAATCAGCGTGGATGTGGCAGTGCCTGCGGCAGGTTTTGCTGACTTGCGCCGCCATGGTCGCGTGAATCCGGAAGAGCGTCCTGCCGACGAACGCAAGGGAGATTTCAAGTGCATGGAGTGTCCCTATTCCGACGAGGCGGCTGCCGAAGAGGCGGGACGTTGCCTCAGATGCGATTGCTTCGGATTCGGTAATTTCAAGGGCGGGAGGTACGCAAAATGGTAAATTTCACAATCAACGGCAAGGCACTGAGCGCCGCCGAGGGGACCACCATTCTCAAGGCCGCGCAGGAGAATGGCATCAAGATTCCGCATCTGTGCTATCTGGAGAAACTCAACGAAATCGGCGCATGCCGTCTTTGCATCGTTGAAATCAAAGGCATTGAGCGTCTTGCTCCTGCCTGCACGACGCAGGTCTCAGAGGGCATGGAGATTCTTACAGAATCGCCACGCATTTACAACGCCCGCAAGGTCAATCTTCAGTTGATTCTCTCCAGACATCGCACTGCATGCACCACATGCATTCGCAGCGGCAATTGCGAATTGCAGAATCTCGTTCGCGATTTCAATCTGCGCGAAGAGGCATTCGAGTGCCGTCCAGAGAAGAACGCTTCATCCGACGCATGTCCGATCGTTCGCGACGCTTCGAAATGCGTGCAGTGCATGCGCTGCGTTCAAGTGTGCGAGAAGGTTCAGGGCATCGGCGTTTGGGATGCCGTCGGCACTGGCTGCCGCTCGGTGGTCGATACCGCCAAACGCATTCCCGTCGCCGAGAGCGACTGCGTGTATTGCGGCCAGTGCGTGACGCACTGTCCGACTGGCGCTCTTGTCGCCAGAGACGACACGGATCGTGTTCTCGCGGCATTGGCGAATACTGAACTGACAACGGTCATTCAAGTTGCTCCTGCAGTGCGTGCAGCATGGAACGAGGCGCTCGGCATCTCCGACGAAATCGGCACAGTCGGTCGCATGGTGGCTGCACTCAAGGCGCTTGGCTTCAATTTTGTCTTCGATACGAATTTCGCGGCGGATCTCACCATCATGGAGGAGGGCAGCGAGCTTCTCGAGCGTTTAAAGGACGCAGGAAAACATTCATGGCCGATGTTCACATCCTGCTGCCCTGGTTGGGTGCGTTTCATGAAGACGCAGTATCCAGAATTCGCCGGCAATCTTTCCACGGCGAAGTCTCCGCAGCAGATGTTCGGTGCGGTGGCGAAGTCCTATTTCGCGGAGAAGCGCGGCATTGATCCGCACAAGCTCTTCGTGGTATCGGTCATGCCGTGTTCGGCGAAGAAGGCCGAATGCGAACTGCCTGGAATGTCTTCAGCCTGTGGCGATCCCGACGTCGATGTCGTGCTGACGACACGTGAATTCTGCCGCATGCTGATGACATTGAACGTATCTGCCGAAACGCTTCCCGAGGCGAATTTCGATTCGCCTTTGGGCGAGAGCACAGGCGCCGCCGTGATTTTCGGCGCGACTGGCGGTGTCATGGAAGCCGCTCTCAGAAGCGCATACTATCTTCTGGCCGGAAAGAATCCCGAAGCGGATGCCTTCAAGGCATATCGTCCTGTCGCAGGAAAGCCATGGCAGGAGAGCGAGATTGCGCTGCCTGGCGCAGGAACACTCCGCACGGCGGTTGTTTCTGGATTGGCGAATACGCGCAGACTGCTGGAAGCCGTCAAAGCAGGCGAAGCGAAATACGATTTCGTGGAGGTAATGGCTTGCCCTGGCGGCTGTGCAGGCGGCGGCGGCCAGCCGATCCATGCAGGCGAAGAGCGTGCGGAATCACGCGGCAGGAGACTATGGAAACTCGATGGCGACAGTGCCGTAAGGTTCTCGCACGAGAATCCAGAGGTTCTCGCACTCTACAAGGACTATCTTGAAAAGCCGCTTTCGCATAAGTCCCACGAACTTCTGCATGTCGAAAACTGATTAGAAACAAGGGCGTCTGATGTTGGTCATCAGGCGCCTTTTTTACAACAGCACGTAATTTCAAACTGAAATGGCTGGTCACCTTCTCAACTACTATTATCCTTTCCAGTATCCAAACGATCCGCATTTCAAAAGTATTCTCAGAGAATTTCTGGATTGGGGCGTAAACTCGTTTGTGTTCACTGTCGGATTGGCCTATGAATGCGCCATCAATCCAGAATCGCTGGTGACGCTTCGCGGCATTGCCAAGGAGTTCGGCGTCACGTTCCATTCAATGCATGCGCCTTATGGCAGGGAGCAGGATCTTGATATTCCGCCGCATCTGGAAGACAGGAAGGCCATGTTCGATCTGCATCGTCGCGCGATGGGAATCGCGGCCGAATTTGGCTGCAAGACATACACCATGCACGTCGGTGCGAGTCATTATGTGCATGATCGCATTCCAGCGGCGGAATTGGTGCCGTGGGCGAAGAACGCTCTTGAGACGCTTCTGCCGACTGCTGAAAAACTTGGCATAGTTATAGCGGTTGAGAATTCGTTCGAAGGCGTGAATAGTCCCGATGTCGTGCTTGACATCATCAAAGACTATGTGTCCAGCCCTTCGATTGGTCTTTGCTACGATACAGGCCATGCGAATATTCTTGCGCCATTCCCTGGCAAGCAGCAGTCGCTCTACGAGTCATATATGCCTGGTTCTTGGTGGGAGACAGGAATTGTAGAGGAGGCGGCGTCACTTGACAAGATGGCGCCTTATGTGGTCACATGCCACATTCATGACAACAATGGCTACGGCGATCTGCACGGAATGCCATTCGACGGCTGCGTCAAATGGGACGTGATCATGCCGAAACTCTTTGCATGTCCGCGCATGCTGGAATTTCAGTCAGAGGTCTGTTTCGATTATGGAACCAATTGGGCGGGCAAGCTTCTTGCGCCTGTGGGCGGATATTCCATCAAGCGTTACGTGGAGACTTTCAGGAAACTCGGTTTCAATTGAAACTGAACAGTTGAAACATAGTTGATTAAATAAGGAATACGACAATGAAGACGATTTTTCTGTGCGAGACACCAAGTTCCTTCAAGATGGTCTATACGGATGAGCAGAAAGCGCGCATCGCATCCATTTCTGAGTTGGCTTATCCGCAATTGCTTAGCACCAAGGACATTGATTCCGTTGACCTCTCCGATGTCGAAGTGATCTTTTCCACATGGGGCATGCCGTCTCTTACAGCCGAACAGTTGGATCGCATGCCTAAATTGCGCGCTGTTTTCTACGCTGCTGGCGCAACCAATCACTTTGCCCCTCAGCTGTTGGAACGTGGGATTCTGGTGTCCAGCGCATGGCGCGCCAACGGCGTGCCTGTGGCCGAATTCGCTTTGGCGCAGATCATTCTCTCGCTGAAGCACTATTTCCGCGACAATCGCAATTACAATGCGCCTGAGAAGCATCACGAGTATCCCTACGGCCCTGGTTCATACGGCGAGACGGTTGCTCTTGTCGGCAACGGCGCGGTCTCCACGCATCTGAAAAAGCTTCTGAATGCCGTTTTGACAGTCAATGTGATTCAGATTCCGACAAAGGATCCGAATCTTAGGGAGAAGATTGCGGAAGCATTCAAGAGCGCATACGTCGTGAGCAATCATCTGCCGAATCTGCCTGAAACGGAAAATATATTCAGTGAAGAACTCTTCCGATCAATGCGAAAGAACGCCACGTTCATCAACACGGGACGCGGCGCACAGGTTGACGAGGCAGGCATGATTCGCGCGCTCAAAGACCGTAAGGATCTGACAGCGCTGCCGGATGTCACTTATCCCGAACCGCCTGTCGCCGGAAGTCCATTGTATACGATGCCTAACGTGCATCTTTCCAGCCATCTGGCGGGATCCCTCAACGACGAGACGCACCGCATGGCCGAAACCGAAATTGAAGAGTTCATTCGCTTCACGAAGGGACTTCCGCTGGAGAATCTCGTCTCGGCGGAGGATGTTTCGGTTGGTAAGCGAAAAGAATAAATATTCAATGGCTGAGGGCAATGTGTCTGGCGACATAGTTCCAATGTCGTCAGACGCGTGAATTTTCTGCGCCGCACTCGCGTGTGCTATTCCGCAACGCGTCTGGATCGCATGGTTGCAGATAGCATCCCCCCCGATGCGATTCGTTCTACGCCCGCGCATATCAAGCGCGGGTTTCATTTATACAGCTCTATCGTTTAAGCAGTTCGAGGAATTCGTTTCGCGTGGCCTGCGAGCGTCTGAATGAGCCTAGAACAGCACTAGTGACCATAAGCGAATTCTGTTTCTGCACGCCGCGCATCATCATGCAAAGGTGATGGCATTCCATCACGACGCCGACGCCTTCCGCATCCACCTTGTCTTTGATGTATGTGGCGATTTCCTGCGTCAAGCGCTCCTGAATCTGAAGGCGATGAGCAAAGCAATCTACGATGCGCGCCAATTTGGATACGCCGAATACCTTTCCTTTGGGAATGTATGCGATATGGCAGCGTCCGTAGAAGGGCAGGAGATGATGTTCGCAGAGCGAATAGACTTCAATGTCCTTCACGAGCACCATGTGGTTGCACTCTTCGTTGAAGATCGCATCGCCGACGATGTCGTCTGGATTCTGATTGTATCCCTGCAGGAGGAATTCGAATGCCTTCTGAACGCGATCTGGAGTCTTGACGAGTCCTTCGCGGGACGGATCTTCGCCGACCTTCGTAAGAATCTGCCTGAAGTGGTCGGCGATGGAAAGGTTGTCTATGTCCTGAATGTCCATGATAGATATGATTTACATGAATGATTCCGCATCGGAGGGCATGACCCATTCGCCGCGCGGCGAGAGAGCGACCGAACCGACTTTGGGACCATCAGGCGAACAGTTGCGCTTGAACTGCTGCGTGAAGAATCTTCGCAGGAAGAGGTCGAGCACGCGTGAGAGCTCTGCGTCTGGAAACTCCTTCGCATCGAATGTCGCTCGTGCAAGAGCGAGAAGATTCTCTTTTGTTTCGCCGTGGCGAATGAAATGGTAGAGGAAGAAATCGTGAAGATCGTAGCTGCCCAGAATGCCCTCAGTCTTCTGTGAACCGCCTGGAAGCAGTTCTGGAGAGACAGGCGTTGCGTTGACGTCACGCAGAATCGCGGCGATTCTCTTCGATGCGTTTTGCGCGCAGTGCTCCACTATGTAGCGAATAAGCGTCTTGGGGACGTCCGCATTGACTGCATACATTGACATGTGGTCGCCATTGTAGGTGGACCATCCGAGGGCGATTTCAGAGAGATCGCCTGTGCCGACGACGAGACCGCCGCGTTCGTTGGCGAGATCCATCAGGATCTGCGTGCGTTCGCGCGCCTGCGAGTTTTCGTAAACAACGTCGAGTTTTTTAGGATCGTGGCCAATGTCTTTGAAGTGCTGTATCACAGCGTCGCCGATTGGAATTTCACGGAAATCCGTCTTGAGCGCAAGCGCGAGATCCTTCGCGTTGTCGTGAGTTCTGGAAGTCATTCCCATGCCAGGCATGGTGACGGCGGTGATGAATGTGCGCGGCAGTTTCAGCAGATCGCAGGCTCTTGCGCATACGAGCAGCGCCAGCGTTGAATCAAGGCCGCCAGAGAGACCGATGACAAGCGCTTTCGAGTGCGTATGTTCTATGCGTTTTGCAAGTCCTGCTGTCTGAATGTTCAGGATTTCTTCACAACGCGCCGCTCTTGCTGTTTCGTCTTCCGGAACGAAAGGCAGTCTGCGGAATTTTCTGAATTTAAGCGAAGTGATTTTTTCTGTTTGCTCAACGTCGATGGATTCGGCATCCTGGTGGATTTGGTTGCCGCTGAAGAGTGAGGCGGCCCGACGATTGTAGTCCATCCATGCGGGGCAGATTTCCGTGAAAGTGAGTGCCTCATCGCGTTCGAATAGTTCGCCGGAAGCGATTGTGCGGCCGTTTTCGCAGACGATGCGCTGTCCATCGAAGACCATGTCCGTTGTTGATTCCGAACATGGCGCGTTTGCGAATGCGCAGACGCAAGAATATTGTGCCGAAATGGCTTCAAGAGCCGCCTTGCGCGCCAATGCGCTGCCTGCTCCTGCGGCTTGCGCTCCAGAGACGAACAGTATGTTGGCGCCTCCTAGTGCCAAATCAGCGGCGTATGAATTCGGAGAAGTCAAATCGGAATAATGCACGCAGGAAAATACAAGATCGTTCGTGTCGTTGAAAGACAGATGCGTTCCGATTGGAATCTCTGACACGCCTATTTTAACGGTGTCGCAGCCCAATTCGTGTGCGCTGCAAAATACGCGAGATTCCGAAACGCCGCCGAAATTGACTAGATTTTCCTTCGGTATGAAGCCTTTTATTTCGCCGTTCTGCAGAACCGCCAGAACATTATAGAGGCCGCAGCGAATCTTCAACGGCAATCCGACGACTAGAATTGTGGAAGAGCGTTCTGTTTCCGCAGCGAGGGATGCGAGCGCATCCATGGCTTCGTCAAGCAGTTTCACATGCAGCATTAGGTCGCCGCAAGTGGCCCCTGTCAACGAAAGTTCCGGCGTCACAAGAGCGGCGGCTTTGTTCGAGCATGCCTTTCTATAGAGCTTCAGCAACTCTGAGGCATTAGCGCGCGGATTTGCTACATGCACTTTCGCGGCGCCGACAGCTATGCGGTAGAATCCCGTGAACATAACTCTATCCTTTTTAGTGGAGGCGAAGATTCTGTTCAATGCCCGAAGGACGCCTTCGGGCGTGAAAACACTGCAGCGGTTTTATTCAAAATTGAATTTGCCGCAGCAGGCCTTGTATTTCTTGC